>JASGDX010000047.1:0-5660 GCA_047606985.1 Leucobacter sp.
CCGCCGGCGCGCCCTCAGGCTGAACGGGGTGCTGCAGCGAAGCGCCCCCGACATCGCGGTGCACTCGGTGCGCGAGGCGCCCGCCGCGTTCGACGCGCGCTTCTCCGCGCTGCGCCGGCGCTACGAGTACCGCCTGCGGGGCGAGGGCATGCGGCGGGATCCGCTCACCGCGCGTTTCACGGCGGAGGTGCCGCGCCGCCTCGATCTCGACGCCATGCAGCGCGCGAGCGACGAACTGCTCGGGCTCGACGACTTCACCTCCTTCTGCAAGGCGCGGGAGGGCGCTCCGGCGGTGCGGGATCTGCTCTGCTTCGAGTGGCGCGAGACCGAGGACGGCGCCTGCGCGGCCCGCATCGAGGCCGACGCGTTCTGCCACTCCATGGTGCGGGCCCTCGTGGGCGCCGTGGTCGCCGTGGGGAGCGGGAGGATCTCGCACGCCGAGCTGATCTCCCTGCGCGACGCGAGGGTGCGCTCGAGCCGCTTCACCGTGATGCCGGCGCACGGCCTCTCGCTCGAGGAGATCTCCTATCCCGCCGACGAGGAGCTGGCGCTGCGCGCCGAGCGGACCAGGGCCAGGCGGGATCCGCTCGGCGCCGGTCATTGAGCGACGAAGGAGCCGAACAGGGCCGTTTCACAGCCGCTGTTTCTCGTCATTCTGCGCGGAGCGAGGAACGAGCGGAGTCGCAGAATCCATACGTGTGGATCCTGCGACTCGCAAGCTCGCGCAGGATGACGGGCTTTGAAACAGCCCTGGGAGCCGAAATGCCCCGGCTTCTCCTGTGCTAAACTTGATCCTTGGTGCGTCAGCACCCGATTTGTTGAGCCCTCCACCATCCGAGCACCCGTAAGGGACCGGACCGGAGCGGGATCCGCGAACACCTCCAATTCGACAGAAAGCAGCACTCTCGTGACTCGCACCTATTCGCCGAAGGCTTCCGAGCAGAAGCACGACTGGCTCGTCATCGACGCCACCGACGTGGTGCTCGGCCGTCTCGCCTCGCACGCGGCGGCCCTGCTCCGCGGCAAGCACAAGCCGACCTTCGCCCCCCACATGGACATGGGCGACTACGTCATCATCATCAACGCGGACAAGGTCGTGCTGACCGCCAACAAGGCGGCCCAGAAGAAGGCCTACCGCCACTCGGGCTACCCGGGCGGCCTCCGCTCCGTCAGCTACACCGAGCTGCTCGAGAAGAACCCCGAGCGCGCCGTCGAGAAGGCGATCCGCGGCATGCTGCCGAAGAACTCGCTGGGCGCCGACCTGTTCCGCAAGCTGAAGGTGTACGCGGGTCCCGAGCACCCGCACGCTGCTCAGCAGCCCACCCCCTACACCTTCGGCCAGGTCGCGCAGTAACCGCGGCGCCGACGAGATCCAGAGAGAGACTTCACAGTGACTGAAGAGCAGACCGTGGCCCCCGAGAGCTACACCACCGAGACCCCGGCCTCACAGGCCGTCGCGTCGACCCCGCGCCCCGCGCTCACCGTCCCCGGCTCGGCCGTCGGCCGCCGCAAGCAGGCCATCGCCCGCGTGCGCCTCGTCCCCGGCTCGGGCTCGATGACCGTCAACGGCCGCGAGTTCGCCGAGTACTTCCCCAACAAGCTGCACCAGCAGCTCATCACCGACCCGTTCACCGTGCTCGAGCTGAACGGCTCGTACGACGTGATCGCCCGCATCGTCGGCGGAGGCCCCTCGGGCCAGGCCGGCGCTCTGCGCCTCGCGATCGCCCGCGCGCTCAACGAGATCGACGCCGAGCACAACCGTCCGACGCTCAAGAAGGCCGGCTTCCTCAGCCGCGACGCCCGCATCAAGGAGCGCAAGAAGGCCGGTCTCAAGAAGGCCCGCAAGGCGCCTCAGTACTCGAAGCGCTAATCGGAAGCATCCGCTCCATGGGACGCCTGTTCGGCACCGATGGGGTTCGGGGCCTGGCCGGGGTCGACGTGACCGCCGAGCTGGCCCTGAACCTCGCGCACGCCGCGGCTCTCGTTCTCGGGCGTTCCGCCCGGAGCGAGAGCCGTCGCGCTACCGCCGTGGTCGCCCGCGACCCACGGGTCTCGGGGGAGTTCATCTCCGCCGCCGTGTCGGCCGGACTCGCCGCTGCCGGCGTCGACGTGCTCGACGCCGGCGTGATCCCGACCCCCGCCGCCGCCTATCTCGTCGCCGATACCGGCGCCGACTTCGGCGTGATGGTGTCGGCCTCGCACAACCCCGCTCCCGACAACGGGATCAAGTTCTTCGCCGAGGGCGGCCGCAAGCTGCCCGACGACATCGAGGACGAGATCCAGGCGGCCATGAGCGGCCCGGCGATCGCGGTCACCGGCCGCGAGGTCGGTCGCATCCGCCGCTTCGCCGATGCCGAGGACCGCTACCTGGTGCACCTGCTCGGCACGCTCGAGGGCCTGCGGCTCGACGGCCTGCACGTGGTGCTCGACTGCGCTCACGGCGCGGCCGCGGGCATCTCGCCCGACGTCTTCTCCGACGCGGGCGCGAAGGTGACGGTGATCGGCAACGACCCCGACGGCTTCAACATCAACGACGGCGTGGGATCCACGCACCTCCAGCCGCTCATCGCCGCGGTGCGCTCGTACGGGGCCGATCTCGGCATCGCCCACGACGGCGACGCCGATCGCTGCCTCGCGGTCGACGCCTCGGGTGAGATCGTCGACGGCGACAAGATCATGGCGATCCTCGCGCTCTCCATGTCGGCGCGGGGCCGTCTCGACAAGAACACCCTGGTCGCCACGGTGATGTCGAACCTGGGGCTGAAGATCGCGATGGCCGACAACGGCATCGACGTCGTCGAGACCGGTGTCGGCGACCGGTACGTGCTCGAGGCCATCAACGAGCACGGCTACTCGCTGGGCGGCGAGCAGTCGGGGCATGTGATCATGAGCGACTATGCGACGACGGGCGACGGGATCCTCACCGGCCTGCACATCGCCGCAGAGATGCGGCGCAGCGGCAAGACGCTCGCCGAGCTCGCCTCGTGCATGACCGTCTACCCGCAGGTGCTCGTCAACGTGCGCGGCGTGGACCGCACGGGCGTCTCGGGCGACGATGTGCTGCAGCGGGCCGTGCACCAGGCCGAGCTGGCGCTCGGCGGCAAGGGACGGGTGCTGCTGCGCCCCTCCGGCACGGAGCCCGTGGTGCGCGTGATGGTCGAGGCGGAGCACGAGGAGCAGGCCCGGGGCATCGCCGACGACCTCGCCGCGATCGTCAAGGAGCGCCTCGCGGTGTAGCGGTGCGCGCCTCGCATCCGTGCACCGGGGGAGCGCGCAGCCCGGTTGGGGCTGCGTCTGTCTCGCCTCGGTTGCGCCCGGTTGCGTCTGCGCCTGTCTCGGTTATGCCTGCGCGACGGGCTGGGGCTTCTCGGTCGCGCTTCTCCCGAGCTTCGCCCACGAACTGCGGATCATCTTCTGGATCGAGCTGTCGAGCGCGACGGCGACGATGAGGGTGGCGCCCACGAGGATCGTCTGGAGGAACGGGGACGCCTGCAGGAACACGAGACCGGCTCGGAGCACCCGGAAGAAGAGCAGCCCGGCGACGACCCCGCTGATCCGGCCGACGCCGCCTTCGAACGCGACGCCCCCGAGCAGCACCACGGTGAGCGCCTCGAGCTCGAGGCCCGATCCGATGGTCGGGTTGGCCGACTGCACCTTCGCCGAGAGGAAGAGCCCGGCGAGCGCCGCGAACGCGCCGGAGGCGACGAAGAGGAGGAAGCGCGAGCGCTTCACGTCGATGCCCATCAGGCGCGCAGCGCGCTCGTTGCCGCCGATGGCGCGCACCTCGCGGCCGAACTTGGTGCGGTTGAGCACGTACCAGCCGATGGCGATCACGATGGCGAGCGCGACGATCTGGATCGGGATCGGCCCCGCCTTGAGCGTGCCCATCGAGCGGAACGCATCCGGCAGTTCCGATCGGGGGATGGTCTTGCCGGTGGAGAGCAGCAGCGCGAATCCTCCCCACACGCTCAGCGCGCCGAGCGTGACGACGAAGGAGTTGAGCCCCAGGTAGGAGACCAGGAAGCCGTTGAGCGCGCCGGCGATCACCCCGGTCACGAGCGCCGCGGCGAAGCCGAGCGACGTCGAGCCGGTCGAGCTCATCGTGAGTCCGCCCGTGATCGCGGCCGCGGAGGCGATGGCGCCCACGGAGAGATCGATCGTGCCCGACATGATGAGGAACGCGACCGGGATCGCTATGAGGCCCAGTTCGCTGGCCTGCATGAGGATGTTCTGCGCGTTGCCGAGCGAGAAGAAGTTCGGGCGGAGGATCGAGAAGACGGCGATGAGGACGATCAGCGCGAGGAAGATGCCGTTCTTGGCTGCGAAGATCTTGAGTCGTTCGATGTTCATGGCTGCTCTTTCAGATGGTCTGCGTAGTCGAGGCGACGGCCGGTTCGGCCAGGGAGAGGAGGGAGGCGAGCAGGTCCTCGTTGAAGCGCGGGGTGCGGGGCACCTCCGCCATGCGGTCGCCGAGCACCGTGTAGGCGCGATCGCACATGCTGGCGATCTCATCAGATTCGCTCGACGCGACGATCACCGCGGCGCCTCGGTGCGCGGCGGCCCGAGCCGCCTCGACGATGTCGAGCTTCGCCCCGACGTCGACGCCCTGCGTCGGCTGGGCCAGCACGAGCAGCACGGGCTCCTGCGGGTACAGCCAGCGGGCGAGGAGATGCTTCTGCCGGTTGCCCCCGGAGAACTGGGACACCTCGGCGTCGCCGGATGGGCCGCGGACGTCGAGGGATCTGCGCGCGCGCTCGTACACCTCGACGCCCGACTTCGCCGATACCCACCAGCCGCGGGAGCCGCCCTTGCCGTACCAGGGGAGCATGACGTTGTCGATGCCCGTCTCGGAGGCGATGAGGCCCTCCGCATCGCGATCCTGCGGAACGAAGAACACGCCTCGACGGATCGCCTGGGCCGGTGACGAGAATCTGACGGATCCGCCCTGCAGCGCGTATCCCCGCGGCGGGGCGGAGGCGCCCGCGATCTGGGCGGCGATGTCGAACTGCTCGCCGCCGGCCATGCCGAAGAGGCCGACGACCTCGCCCTGGCGCGCGATGATCGCTCCTCCGGGGCCCTCGAAGCGCAGCACCTCGGCGCCGGCCTCGACGTGGGTGAAATCGAGCGATCTGAGATCGGGTACGAGGGCCTCGGCGAGCTTCGCCGGGGTGAAGTCGTCGGCGGGTCCGTCCACCACGACCCGTCCGCCGCGCAGGACCACGATGCGGGTGCAGACCTCGAGGATGTCGGGGAGCCGGTGCGAGACGTAGAGCACGGAGACTCCGCGGGCGGCGAAATCGCGGATCAGCGCGTGCAGCGACTCGGTCTCCGCTCTGCCGAGCGCCGCGGTCGGCTCGTCGAGCATGAGCACCTTCATCTCGCCGGCGAGGAGGCCTCGCGCCAGGTCGACGAGCTGGCGCTCCCCGAGCCCGAGCGCTTCGACCGGCATGTCGAGCGGAAGATTGGCGCCGACCGTCTGGAGCGCGTGCTGCGCGAGCGCGGTTCGCTCGGCGGCGCGCGGCTGCTGCCGCGCGAGGAAGAGGTTGTCGAGCACGCTCATGTTCGGGGCGAGAGCGGGCTCCTGGTGGATGACGGTGATGCCGAGTCCTGCGGCGTCGCGAGGGGCGAGCCGGCGCTCGACCCTTGTGCCGTCGACGGAG
>JASGDX010000048.1:0-3107 GCA_047606985.1 Leucobacter sp.
GGGCAACCTCGTGTGCTCCCCCGAAGGCTCGGCGTCGGCGGTGCTGGTCCGGGCGCGAGCATGCGATCCGGGATCGGCGAGCCACGCCCCGCCGATCGGCGCGCCCGCGCCCGCTCCGCCCCCTCGACCACTTCGCCCGCCCGGACCAGCACCGCCGACGCCGAGCCTTCGGGGGAGCACACGAGGTTGAGGGCGAAGTGCATGCCGTAGCTGAAGTAGACATAGGCGCGGCCGGGCGGACCGAACATCGAGGCGTTGCGCTCGGTGCGGCGGTCGCGCGAGTGCGAGCCGGCGTCGTACGGACCGTCGACCCCGACGCCGTGGTAGGCCTCCACCTCCGTGATGCGCACCGCGACAGTGCCCTCGGACGACGCCACCGCGATGCGCGCTCCGAGCAGCCGCGGCGCCGCTTCGAGGGCGGGGGAGAGGAACAGCTCGCGGGTCACCCCTCCATTCTCGCCTCTCTTCTCCCCGAGCTCATGCCTCCCGGGTCACCGTCACCCGTACGTGCAGCGTGCTGCCCTCCGGCCCGTCGTAGATGCCGCGCAGCGGCGGCACGTCGGCGTAGTCGCGCCCGCGCCCCACGCGCACGTGCCGGTCGCCGATCTCGCTGCGGTTCGTCGGATCGTAGCCCTGCCACCGTCCCGTGAACCACTCGACCCACGCGTGCGACTCTCCGGTCACGGGCTCGCCGATCTCCGCATCCTCTCGGGGATGCAGGTAGCCGGAGACGTAGCGGGCGGGGATCCCGACCTCGCGCAGCGCGCCGATGGTGATGTGGGCGAAATCCTGGCAGACGCCCTTCCGCTGCCGCCAGGCCTCGACGGCCGTCGAGTGCACGCCCGTGATGCCCGTCACGTACTCCACGCGCTCGCTCACGGCCTCGGCGATGGCGCGGGCCGCGGCATCGGGGCCGTCCGCGCGCGCCGCGACGGCTCGTGCGAGCTCGGCGAGCTCCGGGTGCGGCGCGGTGCGCTCCGAGCACACCAGCATCTCGGCGGTGGCGATCGCGCGGCTCGTCTCCGCGGCGAGTTCCTCCCAGGAGATCCCGGTCGCCTCGATCGGCCGCGGCCTCACCTCGACGAGGGAGCGCGCGGTGATGCTGAGCGTCGAGTGGGGCGCGAGCACCTCGAACGAGGCCACGCGCGTGCCGAAGTAGTCGATGTAGGAGTTGGTGCCTGCGAAGGGCTCGACTTCGAGGTGCGCGCTCAGCACGAACTGCCGAGCATCGGATCCGGGCAGCATCCTCGCCTCGTTGTACGACGCGCCCGCCTCGCCCTGATAGCTGAAACCGGTGATGTGCTCGACGCGCAGCCTGCGCGGTCCCTGGGCCTGCGGCGTCACGAGGTCTCTCCGATCCAGCTCGGCTCGGCGCGCGCTGGGAAGAAGCGGTCCCGGATCGCGTCCGACGCCTCCTGCACGACGCGCTGCACGCGCTCCATGTGATCGGGCAGCTCCTCGATGAGCTCGTCGAGCGATCGGTACTCGAGGTCGTTCCTGATGCGGCCGAGCGCCCGCAGCACGGAGTTCGAGTGGCCCACCCGGTCGCTGACCGGATCGATCGCGGCCATGCACTCCTCCGCCCGCTGGATCGAGTAGATGATCGAGCGGGGGAAGAGCCGGTCCAGCAGCAGGAATTCGGCCGCGGGCCTCGCCTCCGGGGCCCCGCGGTAGGTGCGGAGGTAGGCGTCGTAGGCCCCGCAGCTGCGCAGGATGGTGGTCCACGAGGCCCCCGAGGGAGGAGCCGAGCCCGAGGCGCCGGCCAGCGAGCGAGACGAGAGCAGCCTGGCGGTCATGTCGGTGCGCTCGATCGACCGGCCGAGCGCCAGGAACCGCCAGGCGTCGTCGCGGCTGGTGGAGTCGTCGGTCACCCCGGCGGCGAGCGCCACCCGCTCGCGCACCCAGCGGAAGAAGCGGTGCGCGCTCTGGCCGACGAGCCGCCGCGGCACGAGCGAGGAGGTGGTGTTGAGCGTCTCCCAGAGCTCGGTCGAGATGATCTCCCTGGCGCGGCGCGCGTTCTCGCGGGCGGCGCTGAGCGAGTAGGCGATGCTGGAGGGGCAGTCGCGATCCGTGGCGAGGCGGTCGAGCACCTCCGTGCGCCCGATGGGCGGCGAGGGGATCGGGATCGGCGCGCCCATCAGCGCGAGCAGCGATCGGCAGGCCGCGTCCTCGTCGGCCCAGGGGTCCTCCAGGAGCAGCTGCAGGTGCACGTCGAGGATGCGTGCGGTGCCATCGGCGCGCTCGACGTAGCGTCCGATCCAGAACAGCGATTCGGCGATCCGGCTCAGCATGGCGCTCCTCCGTTCCCCGGGGATGCGGGATCCCGATCCTGCCCTTGCTGCTGTTGTTGTTGCTGCTGTTGGGCCTGCTGCTCGCCCCGGCTCGCGGGGTGATCGCTCGGCGAATGCGCCGGCTCGGCCTGCTGGTCGTACGCGACCGGCACCGGGGCATCGGGCACCTGCTCGGCCGGGAGGCCGGCTGCGATGGCGTGCCGCGCGTTGGGGGCGTCGCCGCCGACCACCCAGGTGTCCTTCGAGCCCCCGCCCTGGCTCGAGTTCACCACGAGACGCCCCTCCGGCAGGGCCACGCGCGTGAGGCCGCCGGGCAGCACCCAGATGCGTTCGCCGTCGTTGACCGCGAACGGGCGCAGATCGGCGTGGCGGGGGCGCACCCCGTCATCGACGAGGGTCGGAATGGTGGAGAGCATCACCACTGGCTGTGCGATCCAGCCGCGCGGGTCCGCGCTCAGCTTGCGGCGCATCGACTCCAGCTCGGCGGGGGATGCGTCCGGTCCGATCAGCAGACCCTTGCCGCCCGAGCCGTCGACGGGCTTCACCACCAGCTCGTCGAGGCGGTCGAGCACCTCCTCGAGCGCGCCCGGATCCTCCAGTCGCCAGGTGTCGACGTTCTGCAGGACGGGCTCTTCGGCGAGGTAGTAGCGGATCAGATCGGGTACGTAGGTGTACAGCAGCTTGTCGTCGGCCACCCCGTTGCCGACCGCGTTCGCGATCGTCACGTTGCCGAGCCGCGCGGCGAGCATCAGGCCGGGAGCGCCCAGCATGGAGTCGGCGCGGAACTGCAGCGGGTCGACGACGAGTACCTCGACC
>JASGDX010000049.1:0-5370 GCA_047606985.1 Leucobacter sp.
CGCAGCCGCCTCGGTCCCGACTCGTCGCAGGCTCCTCGCTCAACCAGCGGAGCAGCCGCATCACCCCGTATACCGATCAGAAGGAGCGAGGATGGCCTCCGAAGTCTCGATGCGCGGGATCACCAAGCGCTTCCCCGGAGTGCTCGCAGACGACGACGTCGACTTGGAGGTGGAGAGCGGCGAGATCCATGCGCTCATGGGCGAGAACGGCGCTGGCAAGTCCATCCTCATGTCGCAGCTCGCCGGCGTCTATCAGCCCGACGAGGGCGAGATCTTCATCCGCGGCGAGAAGCGCGAGTTCGCCTCCCCGCTCGACGCGATCGACGCGGGCATCGGCATGGTCTTCCAGTCGTTCAAGCTCTTCCCCTCGCTCACGATCGCCGAGAACGTGGTGTTCCGCAGCGAGCCCACCAGGCGCGGCCTCATCGACCGCCAGGCGGCCAACCGCAAAGTGGCGGAGATCGCCGAGAGATACGGACTCGCGCTCGATCCCGCGGCCCGCGTCGACTCCGTGCCCGTCGGCGTGCTGCAGCGCGTCGAGATCGTGAAGGCGCTCTACCGCGAGGCCAGGGTGCTGATCCTGGACGAGCCCACCGCCGTGCTCACCCCGCAGGAGACGGAGCGCCTCTTCGACGTGCTGCGCGCCCTCAAGGCCGACGGCCGCACCATCATCCTCATCACCCACAAGCTCGGCGAGGTCATGGCGATCTCCGACCGCGTCACCGTGCTGCGCGACGGCCGCAACGTCGCGACCCTCGTCACGTCCGAGAGCTCCCCCGAGGAGATCACCCGCCACATGACCGGTCGGGACGTCGACCTCACGACGCCCCCTCCGGCCCGCGAGCCGGGAGAGACGGTGCTCGACGTGCGCGGTCTCAGCGTGCCGGGCTCGGGAGACCGCGACGCGGTCTCGGAGGCGAGCCTGTTCGTGCGCGCCGGAGAGGTCGTCGGCATCGCGGGAGTCGCCGGCAACGGCCAGGTCGAGCTCGCCGAGGCCATCATCGGCATGCGGCGCGCGAGCGCAGGCGCCGTGTCGGTCGCCGGTCGGGATCTGAGCCGGGCCTCGATCGCGCAGCGCCGGGACGGCGGCATCGCGTACATCCCCGAGGACCGCCACGCGGTCGGCAGCGCGGGCACCGCCGACGCGATCGACAACCTCGCGCTGGGCCACCACCGCAGCGCACCGCTGCTGCGCAGCGGCCTGCTGTCGCGCGCGGCGATGCTCGAGCACGCCAAGCGGCTCATCCAGCGCTTCGGCGTGAAGATCGCGAGCCCCTCGACCCCCGTCGGCACCCTCTCGGGCGGCAACCTGCAGAAGGTGGTCGTGGCCCGCGAGCTCGACTACAGCTCCCCGCTGCTCATCGCCGAGCAGCCCACGCGCGGCGTGGACATCGGCGCCATCGAGTCGATCCACCGGGAGCTCTGCGAGTACCGCGACGGGGGCGGCGCCCTGCTGCTCATCTCGGCCGAGCTGAGCGAGATCATGTCGCTGTCCTCGCGCATCCTGGTGATGTTCGAGGGTCGCATCGTGGCCGAGGTGCCCAAGACCGAGGCCACCGACGCCCTGCTGGGCCTGTACATGGCCGGGCACGAACCCGAGGAGCGGCATCGGCCGGGCGCATTCGCGGCCGCGCTGGCCGGCTCCGCGCCCGCGATGTCCGGCTCCACGACCGACGAGAAGGGGGCGGCTCAGTGAGCACTCTGCAGAGATTCGGCCGTTGGCTGGCAGGTCCGATCCCGGTGTCGATCGTGCTCGCGCTGCTCATCGGCGCGTGCTTCATGCTCATCGCCGGCGTCGACCCGATGAGCGGCTACGTCGCGATGCTCAACGGCTCCTTCGGCACGGGCCCGGGCCTCGCCAACACGCTGCAGCGCGCGATCCCGATCGTCGGGATCGGCATCGCCATCGCCATCGCCTTCCGGGCCGGCGTGCTCAACCTCGGCACCGAGGGGCAGGCAGGCCTGGGCGCCCTCGCGGGCGCCATCGTGGCGATCTACGTTCCGGGGCCCGCTGCGCTCATCGTGCCGCTCGCCTTCGTCACCGCGATCGCGGTGGGCGCGGCGTGGGGCCTGCTGGCGGCGGTGCTGCAGAACCTGCTCGGCGTGCCCATCCTGCTCTCGACGCTGCTGCTCAACTATCCGGCGCGCTACTTCTCGTCGTGGCTGGTGCGCTTCAAGCTCGATGAGCCGACCTCCGATCTCGTGGCCAGCGAACAGCTGCGCCCCGAGGTGCAGCTCTCGATGCTCGTGCCGCGCGACTCGGCCTTCGCCGACACGCTGCGCAACACGCTCGGCCCGCTGAACCCGGTCACGGCGGTGCTCACGGGCGTGAACTGGTCGCTCGTGGTGCTGATCGTCGTGGTCGCGGGCGTGATCTTCCTGAACTGCCGCACGCGCTACGGCTTCGAGTCGGGGCTCAGCGGGCAGAACGCCGAGTTCGTGCGCTACGGCGGCGTCAATCCCGGCCCGCTCGTGCTGCGCACGATGACCCTCTCCGGCGGCCTGGCCGGCCTCTTCGGTCTCATGCTCACCATCGGCGCGCCCAACACCCGCCTCATCGAAGGCTACTTCGTGCAGACCAACTACGCATGGACCGCGCTGCTCGTGACGCTGCTGGCGCTCTACCGCCCCATCGGCATCGTCATCGCGGGGCTGTTCTTCGCCGCGATCATGGTCGGCAGCGATGCCATGGGCCGCGAGCTGGGCCTCTCGCCCCAGATCGCCGCGGTGATCCAGGCGCTCGTCATCATCCTGCTGGCCTTCCGGGTCGCCCTCCCCCGCTTCCGCCGCAGACGCGGAGGAGTGACTGACGACGACCCCCCGCTCGATGAGCCGCCGGTCGACCGGTCCCCGCTCGCGTCGCACGCCCCGGCCCCCGCCGCAGCCACCGCCCCGGCAGTCGCCGGCGCCGAGCCGAAGGAGTCCGAGCGATGAACTTCCTCGACCTGTTCGATCAGGACCTCCTCTCCTCGGTGCTGCGCTCGCTGATCCCGATCCTGCTGGCCGCGCTCGGCGGCATGCTCGCGGAGCGCGTCGGCGTCTTCAACATCGGCCTCGAGGGCATGATCCTGATCGGCGCGTTCTGCGGCGTCACCGCCTCCTTCTTCGCGCACAACTGGATCGTGGGCGTGCTCGCCGCGATGCTGGCGGGCACGCTGTTCTCGCTGATCCTCGGCTACGGCGCCGTCTATCGCAAGGGCGACCCGATCGTGCTGGCGATCGCGATGAACATCCTCGCGATCGGCATGACCAGTTTCCTCCTGGTCGCCATCTTCGACGTGCAGGGCGTGTTCCAGGATCCGGGCATCGACGGCATCCCGACCTGGCGCATCCCCTTCCTCGCAGACATCCCGGTACTCGGGGCGTTCTTCTCGCTGTCCCCGCTCGGCTACCTCGCACTGCTGCTCGTGCCGGTGCTGTGGGTCGTGCTGTTCCGCACGCCGCTCGGCCTGCGCCTGCGCGGCGTGGGAGAGCGTCCGCTCGCCGCTGCGACGATGGGCGTCGATCCCCAGCGCTATCAGCTCGGAGCCGTGCTCGCCTCAGGCGCGCTCGCGGGCCTCGGAGGCGCGCAGCTCGCACTCGGCAACGTGGTGCAGTTCACCGAGAACATGTCGGCCGGCCGCGGCTGGATCGCGGTGGTCGCGGTGATGCTCGCCCGGGCGCACCCGGTGGGCGTGCTCGGAGCGGCGCTGCTCTTCGGCTTCGCCGACGCGATCGGCTTCCGCCTGCAGTCGTTCGGCCTGCCGCAGCAGCTCACCGACGCCGGGCCCTACGTGCTCACGCTGCTCGTGCTGATCCTGATGAGCCGGCGCTTCCGCAAGACGCGCGAAGCGGCGCTCGCGTGAACCCCGAGCCTCTGCCGCCCGGGCCGCGGGCTCCCGAGTCCGCATCCGCAGAGGGGCTGCCCGACGAGGGGCTGCCAGCAGAGGCCAGGCGCTGGGCGGATCGCCTCGGCCTCGAGCCGCTCGAGCACGAGGGCGGGCTCTTCCGCCGCATGCACCTCGACGAGCACTCGAGCGCCATCTACTACCTGCTCGCGCGCCCGGACTTCTCCGCACTGCACGCGCTCGACTCGGTCGAGGTGTACCACTGGTACGCCGGCTCGCCTCTGAGCCTCCTCCTGCTGCACCCCGACGGCCGAGCAGAGGAGCGCGTCCTCGGCCCCGATCCCGACTCGGGCCAGCTGCCGCAGCTCGTCGTCGAGGCGGGCGTGATGCAGGGCTCATCACCGCTCGGGGACTGGACGCTCCTCGGCACCACCATGGCCCCTCCGTTCCGTTGGGAGGGCTTCGAGCTGGGCGATCGCCGACTGCTGCAGGAGCGCTATCCAGCCGGCGCCGAGCGCATCGCCGAGCTCACCCGCACGCCCGAAACATCGTCCGACTAACATGGTTCCATGACCGACGCGCGAATCGTCCGCACCAGATCTGCGCTGCACGGCGCGATCATCCAGCTCGCCACCGAGAAGCCCATCCCCGCGATCACCGTCTCCGAGCTGGCCGCACGCGCCGGCATCAACCGCGTCACCTTCTACAAGCACTTCTCCAGCCCGGCTGAGGCGCTCGGCTCCGCACTGAGCCTCGAGCTCGACCCGGTGCGCGAACGGTTCATCTCGGACTACGCCGACCTCTCGGCCGATCCGGCGGAGATCTTCATCACGAGCATCGGCGAGATCCTGGACCATGTGGAGCGGCATCGCGGGCTCTACCTCCTCGCGATCGACACGCCGCAGGACGGCACGGTGCCCAATCTGCTCACCGATCACTTCACCGAGACCCTCGAGCTCTACCTCGGGCAGCGCGCGCAGTACGAGCCCCCGCTCCCCGAGTTCGAGGTGGAGGTGGTGGCCCGCTTCTTCGGCATGGGACTCGTCGGCGCGATCAAGGCGTGGATGCTGAGCGGCGAGGCGGATCGCGCCTCGTTCCTGCGCTCCGTGACGGTGCTGGTGCCGTCGTGGTGGTTCCCCGCGCGCCTCTGAGCGCCGATCCCGCGTCGCATGCCCTGCGGTAGGCGGACGCGAATCGTCCGGCCGCTCTTCCCCTCCTCCGATGAGCGACGCGAGCAGGAACTCCGCGCACAGGAACTCCTCATCCAGAAGCGATAAATTCCGATACGCCGATTCTGTTTCCTCGCGCCAAGCGGTATCCTCGCATTGTTTCAGAATCCCGAATCGCTCTTCGGGGCAATCGCCGCGAGGGATCCCGATTCCGCCCGAGGCTCCGGGCGCCGCTCCGGCGCGCGGCCTCTCGAAGGAGGCTCAGCAATGCCGCTCCCGCGTTCCACCGGCCGGGTCGACGTGCGCGCAGCGCACAAGTCCTGCCCCGATGAGGTGATGCTCGCCGACTACACCGGTTCGGACGCGCGATACGA
>JASGDX010000050.1:0-7765 GCA_047606985.1 Leucobacter sp.
CCGGCTCGGCCCCCGCGCCGGCCGTGGCCCGGACCCGGCCCAGGCTCGAAATTGTAGGCGCTCTGCCTGCAATTTCGAGCCTGGGCCGGGTCCGGGCCACGGCCGGCGCGGGGGCCGAGCCGGAGCCGACGCCGGAGCCGGCGTCAGGCGCCGAGGAGCGGCGCCACGCGGGCGAGGATCGCGGTGTGCAGTTCGTCGGCCGGCTGCGCGGCATCGAGCACGAGATAGCGATCGGGATCCGCCGCGGCGAGCGCGCGGAAACCTGCCCGCACCGCGGAGTGGAACTCGGCCGCCTCGGACTCGAGGCGGTCGGCCCGGCCTCCTCGGCCACGCCGCCGCTCGGCCGCGATCCCGGGGTCGACGTCGAGCAGCACGGTGAGATGCGGCCAGAGCCCGCCGGCCGCCCACTCGCTGATGCCGCGCACGTCGGCGACGTCGAGCACCCGCCCGGCGCCCTGGTAGGCGAGGGAGGAGTCGATGTAGCGGTCCTGCACCACGACGGCGCCGCGTTCGAGGGCCGGCCGCACGATCCTGGCGACGTGCTGGGCGCGATCTGCGGCGTAGAGCAGCGCCTCGGCGCGGGCGTCGACCTCGCCGATCTCCTCGCCGCCGTGCAGCAGGAGCTCGCGGATCCCGAGCCCGAGGCGGGTGCCGCCCGGCTCCCTCGTGCGCACGACCTCGTGACCGCGATGCTCGAGCCACCCGCCGAGCAGTTCGGCCTGGGTGCTCTTGCCCGCGCCGTCTCCGCCCTCGAGCGTGATGAAGATGCCGGTCATGGTGCTAGGCCTGCGCGGCCTCGGCCGCCTTCCTCGCCGCATTGGCCCTGCGGGTCTCGGCGGCCTTCTTCGCGGCGGCGGATCGCGCGGGATCGACGGGCTTCCCCGCGGTCGAGGCCGCGCCCTTCGCAGCGGCCGTCCGCTTGGCCGGGGCCTTCTTCGCGGGTGCCTTGCGCGTCGAGGCCTTCGCTTCGTCTCGCTTCGCTCGCTCAGTACGGCGCTTCTTGGCCGGGCCCTTCGCTCGCTTGATGGCGAGCAGCTCGACGGCGCGCTCGAAGGTGATGTCCTCGACGCTGTCGCCGCGCGGGATCGTCGCGTTCGTCTCGCCGTCGGTGACGTACGGGCCGAAACGGCCGTCGCGCACGCGCACGGGCCTGCCGCTGACCGGATCGGCGTCGAACTCCTTGAGCGCGCTGGAGGCCTTGCGGGCGCCGTACTTCGGCTGGGCGAAGAGCTCTTGCGCACCCGCGAGGTCGATCGAGAATATGGCGTCCTCGCCCGGCAGGGAGCGCGTGTCGGCGCCCTTCTTGAGGTAGGGGCCGTAGCGGCCGTTCTGAGCCGTGATCTCTGCTCCGCTCTCGGGATCGATCCCCACGACGCGGGGCAGGTCGAGCAGGGCGACCGCGGTGCCGAGGTCGATGGTGGCGGGATCCATGCTCTTGAAGAGCGACGCGGTGCGCGGCTTCTGCCCCTTGGGCAGCTCTTCCCCATCGTCTGGCAGTTCGGTGACGTAGGGGCCGAAGCGGCCGTTCTTGGCCACGATGCGCTTGCCGGTGGCCGGGTGCAGCCCGACCAGGCGATCCTCGGCGGGCTCGGCGTCGGCGAGCTGGTGCGCCTTCTCGGGGGTCAGCTCGTCGGGGGCCATGCCCTCCGGGATGTTGACGCTGCGCGGCTTGAGCGCGCCGTCCTCGCCGACCTCGCACTTGTCGTCGAAGACTTCGAGGTAGGGGCCGTACTTGCCGTTGCGCAGGGAGATCTCGTCATCGATCCTGATCGTGTTGATCGCCCGCGCGTCGATCTCGCCCAGGTTGTCGACGACTCCGCGCAGACCCGGGTGCGCATCGGTGCCGAAGTAGAACTCGCCGAGCCACTTGCCCCGCGCCTCGTCCCCCGCGGCGATGCGGTCGAGGTCGTTCTCCATCTCGGCGGTGAAGTCGTAGTCGACCAGCTCGCCGAAGTGCTCCTCGAGCAGGCGCACCACCGAGAACGCGATCCAGCTGGGGACGAGCGCCTGACCCTTCTTGGTGACGTAGCCGCGATCCATGATGGTGCTGATGATCGCCGCGTAGGTGGACGGGCGGCCGATGCCGAGCTCCTCGAGTCGCTTGGTGAGGCTGGCCTCGGTGTACCGGGGCGGCGGGGTGGTCTCGTGCCCCTTGGCCTCGGGATCCTCGATGCCCAGGCGCTGGCCCGACACGAGCTGCGGCAGCGGGACGTTCTGGTCGCCGCCCTTGTCGCCGCGCTTCTCGTCTCGCCCCTCCTCGTAGGCGAGGAGGAACCCGGGGAAGGTGATGACGGTGCCGCTCGCGGTGAACTCGGCCGCGGTGGGGCCGCTCTCCCCCGGTTCGACGACCGAGACCGCGAGGGTGACCGTATCGGTGGATCCCTTCGCATCGGCCATCTGGCTCGCAACGGTGCGCTTCCAGATCAGTTCGTAGAGCGCGTACTCGCCTTGGGAGAGCTTGCCCCTGAGCGCGGTCGGGCGCTGGAACACGTCTCCCGCGGGACGGATCGCCTCGTGCGCTTCCTGGGCGCCCTTCGCCTTGCCCGTGTAGACGCGCGGTTTGTCCGGCACGGTCTCCGCGCCGTAGAGCTCGGCTGCCTGCTTGCGCGCAGCCTGGATCGCCTGGCCCGAGAGCGTCGGCGAATCGGTGCGCATATAGGTGATGTAGCCGTTCTCATACAGCGACTGGGCGAGCGACATGGTCTGACGCGAGCTGTAGCGCAGCTTGCGCGAGGCCTCCTGCTGCAGCGTCGAGGTGGTGAAGGGGGCCGCAGGGCGGCGCGTGTGCGGCTTGGTCTCGACCGAGCGCACCTCGGCGTCGACACCGTCGCCCAGCAGCGCGGCCAGACGCTCGGCCCGCTGCTGTTCGAGCCGGATCACGCCGGCCTTCGCCGCCTTGGCCGTCGGCTCGCCGTCGTCGCCGAAGTCGCCGCCCGTGGCGAGGCGCTGCTCGCCGAGACGCACGAGCTTGGCCTCGAATGCCGTCGTGTCGCTCGCATCGGCCGCCGGGATGAACGTCGCGGTCAGATCCCAGTACTCGGCCGCGCGGAAGGCCTGCCGCTCGCGCTCGCGGTCGACGACGAGCCGGGTGGCGGCCGACTGCACGCGGCCGGCTGACAGCTTGGGGGCCACCTTGCGCCACAGCACGGGAGAGATGTCGTAGCCGTAGAGGCGGTCGAGGATGCGCCTGGTCTCCTGCGCGTCGACGAGCGCGATGTCGAGGTCGCGCGTGTTCTGCTGCGCCTGCTCGATCGCCTCCCTGGTGATCTCGTGGAACACCATGCGGCGCACGGGCACCTTGGGCTTCAGCACCTCGAGCAGATGCCAGGCGATGGCTTCTCCCTCGCGGTCCTCATCCGTGGCGAGCCACAGCTCGTCCGCTCCCTTCAGCGCCCGTTTGAGCTCGGCGACCGTCTTCTTCTTATTGTCGTTGACGACGTAGTACGGGGCGAAGTCGTTCTCCACGTCGACCGCGAACTTGCCGAACGGCCCCTTCTTCAACTCGCTCGGCAGTTCAGAGGGCTCGGCCAGGTCGCGCACGTGGCCGACCGAGGCGATGACCTCGTAGTCGTCGCCCAGATAGGCGCCGATCGTCCTCGCCTTGGTCGGCGACTCTACGATCACGAGTTTCTTCGTACCCTCCACGGGTCTCCTTCGTTCGCTCTGAGCTCTGCGCACGCGGGTCTTGTCGACGCGGGCGACCGTTCTGCACCGAAACGATACACACTCCCGTGTGAGAATCCCCCCTCGGAGGACCCCGCCAGCGGGCGCCCGGCGCTGCTCCTTCCATACTATGGTGCGGGGTCCGGGCGGGAGGGCGAGCCGATGTACGCGAAGGGATCGACGTCGGGATAGGCGTTCGCGGGTCGCGTCGACAGCGTGAAGTGGGAGTGCGGACCCGAGGTGCAGCCGGTCATACCGGACATCGCCACCCGCTGCCCGGATCTCACCCGTGCGCCCGGCTCGATCCCGAAACGCTGCAGCGAGGCCGGATCGACGTGGTTGTGCGAGCTGTAGAGCACGCGCCCCCGGTACACGTGGCGGATCATCACGGTGATGTTCGCCCCGTGCCACCACTCGGGCCTGGCCCTGCACAGAGGCGGGATCCCGCCGCCGTCGGGGCCGGCGACCACCACCACGCCGTCGTACGGCGCGTAGAGCGCCCCCTCTGCGGTGACCGCCAGGTCGATCGACAGGCCGTCGTGGAAACCCTGGGTCACACCGACCACGTCGGACGGCCATGCCCATCCGTTCGCGCCGATCACGCCTCCGCCGGACCCGGCGGGCGTCTCGAAGCCCGCCCTCGCCCTCGCCTCCGCCCCGCCGAGCGGGGTCGAGGCGCTCGCGAGGATCGACGCCGTGGTGAGCTCGCCGCCCTCATCGAGGTCGCACCGCCGGAGGCGCCCGTGCATCGCCTCCACCACCTCTTGCGCACGGACGCATGGTTCGCCTTCGACCCAGCCGGCGAGCGCGTCGGCCGCTGCGAGCGCCGCCGCATCGGCCGCTCCATCGATCCGGTGCTGCGCCTCGAGCTGAGAGGAGGCCGCGATCACGGGGAGGCCGAGGCAGAGCGCGGCCGCCGCGCAGCCGAGCAGTGCCGGCGCGCTCATCCCCCTGCGCTTCCGTCAGGCGGCCCCTCGCCGCTGACGGCGGCGCAGCCGAGGCCCTCGATCCCGATCCTCGACAGCATCCCGCCGCCGGGATGGGAGCGCAGCGCGACGCAGTGCAGCCCGCCGCGCCTCGTGCGCTCCACCTCGACCTCCCCGCTCCGCTCCCGCAGCATCTCCGCCGCGAGATCGGCATCGCCCCTGGCCTCGAGTCTGGCGACCTGCGCGGCCAGCGAGACCAGGGCGACGCGGTGACTCGCGATGAGGACGCCGCCGATCGTGAGCGCGAGCACCGCGACCACCGCGGGCAGCACGATCGCGAACTCGGCGGTCACCGCGCCTCGCTCGTCTCTGAGCAGTTCGGCCGCGATTCGCCTCGGGTCCCCCGCCGGGTCGGGCCGGCGGATGCTCGCGCCCATCGCCCTACCCTCCGGCGCCCAGGGCGTTCTCCACGAGCTGCACGAGCATGGCCCGGATCTCGTTCGAACGCATGATCGCCACCAGCAGACCGGCGAAGGCGACGGCCGCCATGATGACGATCGCGTACTCGGCCGTGACGGCGCCGCGCTCCTCCCGAAGCAGACGGCGCAAACGGCGCAAACGGCGCAGACGGCGATCCCGCAGCCTCGGGGCCTGGAAGGCGAGCTCGGGATCCCGCACCGGCGTTTCCTCAGCCGATGCGGCACGGCATGAGCCGGAAGCCGCGCCCTCTCCCGCCGCCGGGGCGGCACGGCGATCCGATACGAGTTCGAGTGTGGTGTTCACGGGTGCTCCCTTCGTCGTGCACGGCTCCCGGCGAGCGCCGGTGCTCCCATCCTGGAGCGGGATCGGGCCGCGCGAAGGGCGCTCAGGAGGATCTGTGGAGAAGTCGTTCGGCGGGCGTCGACCCGGTCGATTGTGAGCGAAGAAGGGAGACCTACCCCGCACCGAGCATCGAGACCAGCACGGGGACGACGCCGAGCACGATGAACGACGGCAGCGCGCAGAGCCCCAGCGGCACGAGCACCCGCACCCCCAACCGCTCTGCGGCTCCCTCGAGCTCGGCCCGGGCTCGGGATCGGGCGCCGGCCGCCTCTTCGAGCAGCAGCGGGCCCAGCGGGGTGCCGGTGCGCTCCGCTGTGCCGATGGCGGAGGCGAGCGGGCCGGAGCGCAGGAAGGCGTCGAAGGAGACCCACTCCGCTCCGACCCGGTCGGCGCAGTCGGCGGCCCGGCGGCACGCAGCGGCCGGTGGAGCGCCTCCGCCGAGCGCCACCGCCACGAGTTCGCACTCGAGCCCGGCCACCCGATCGGCGCGCTCGACGCGGCGCTGCAGCGCGCGTGCCCAGAGCACTCCCGCCGCGAGCAGCGCGCCTCCCACCGCCAGCAGCGCGAACCCCAGCGGGCTCAGGAGCACCGGCAGCGGGTCGAAGCCGAGCAGCCAGCCGAGCAGCAGCGCGAGCGGCGGCAGCGCCGAGACCAGCCGCACGGTCGCGCGCGGGCCCGAGAGCAGCACGGAGCGACGCTCCCGCAGCTGCTCGAGAGCCCTCAACGCCGCGCCGATGCGGTCCAGCGCCGGCGCGAGCGGGGCCCCGCTCTCCTCGGCGAGCAGCCACACCGCCGCCATCAGCCGCCACTCCGGGGCGTCGACCCGCGCGATGGCCGCCGCGACCGGGACGCCTTGCGAGAGCCGCTCGGCGATCCCGGCCACCGCGCCACCCGCCCGGGGCTCGGACGCCAGCAGAGCGAACACGCGGGCCGGCGTCATCCCGCTGCGCAGCAGGGCCGCGCTCCGGGCGGCCGTCTCCGCGGCTCCGGGGCCCGCGGCTCCGGGGCCCGCCGGATCCCGTGCCGCCCTCGCCCGAACCCGGGACGCCCTCACGCGCGCACCCGATCGATCCCGAGCAGCCCGGTCGGCCGCAGCACGAATCGGCCGACCCCGGCGATCCGATGCCCGGAGGGGCCGCGCTCCACATGCACGGCCCCGTGCAGCGCCGACACGGCCTGTCTCCCGAGCGCCTCAGGGGACCATCCGGCGAGTGCTCCGAGCGCCTCGAGCCTCGCCGGGACGTCTTCGAGGCGGTTGGCGTGGAGCGTGCCGGCGCTCCCGTCGTGGCCGGTGTTCAGTGCGCCGAGCAGCGTCGCGATCTCTGCGCCGCGGCACTCGCCGAGCACGATGCGATCGGGGCGCATGCGCAGCGCCTCCCGCAGCAGCCGGTCGAGGCCGACCTCGCCGACGCCCTCGGCGCTCGCCTGACGGGATTCGAGGGACACGACGTGCGGATGCCGGATCCGCAGCTCGCTGACGTCCTCGATCACGAGGATGCGCTCGTGCCCGGGCACGAGTCCGAGCAGCGCGGCGAGCAGGGTCGTCTTGCCGCTCCCCGTTCCCCCGGTCACGAGGAGGTTGCGCCTGGCACGCACCGCTCCCCGCAGCTCGGCGGCGAACGCGGGAGCGCAGAGGCCGGCCGCCACCAGTTCGGAGAGGCGGGGCGGCGAGGGCCGCGGCAGGCGGATCGACACCGCGGCACCGCCCACCGCCACCGGCGGCAGCACGGCGTGGACGCGGATGCCGTCTCCCAGACGCACGTCGGCGCAGGGGTGCAGGTCGTCGAGATGCCGCCCGCCGGCGGCGATCAGCCCCGTCGCCAGACGATGCACCCCCTCCGCGGGAGCCCGCCATCCCGGCACCTCCTCGAGCCTCCCGCCGCGGTCGACCCAGAGCCGTCCCTCGCCGTCGTGCACCTGCACGAGCAGGTCGCGCAGCTCGGGGTCGTCGAGCAGCGGCAGCAGCCCTCCCAGCGCTCGCCTGGCCGGGAGGTCGAGCCGGGCCGTGCGGTCAGCGGGCGGCGCAGGACCGGGATGGCCACGAGAGGCTGGGAGGACGGAAGCGACCGGAGCGGAAGTCATGCGCTCCAGCGAAGCAGCGCCGCCGCGGATCCGCATCCCCGAAACCGCGAATGTGGACAACTCGAGCATCCGCCCGGCGTGTCCCCGGAATGTGAGCGAAGAACCTCTGCGCCCTCAGGAGGTATACCCTGGAGATTGCACCGCCGCACTCCCGCAGCGTGCGCTCCGACCGCGCGGCCGGAGCCGCGGAGACGGGTCGGCAGGCGGATCGAACACGCACGTACGAACGGATGAGGGCGTCCATGACTGACCAGAGCGGCACCATCGAGAGC
>JASGDX010000051.1:0-3446 GCA_047606985.1 Leucobacter sp.
GCGCAGCAGCTCGGCGCGCTCGACGCCGGGCTCGAGGATCGCGTCGACGAGGGTCATCCTGCCGGAGGTGACGGTGCCGGTCTTGTCGAGCACCACCGTGTCGACTCTGCGCGTCGACTCCAGCACCTCCGGACCCTTGATGAGCACGCCCATCTGGGCGCCGCGGCCGGTGCCGACGAGCAGCGCCGTCGGGGTGGCGAGGCCGAGCGCGCAGGGGCAGGCGATCACGAGCACCGCGACGGCGGCGGTGAACGCGGCCGAGACGGGGAAGCCGGCGCCGAGCCAGGTGCCCAGGGTCGCGACCGCGATCGCGATGACGATGGGCACGAAGACGCCCGAGATGCGGTCGGCGAGACGCTGCACCTCGGCCTTGCCGGTCTGCGCGTCCTCCACCATCTTCGCCATCTGCGCGAGCCGTGTGTCGGCGCCGACGCGCGCGGCCCGCACCGTGAGCCGCCCGCCCGCGTTGACGGTCGCGCCCGCGACCTCGTCACCCTCCGACACCTCGACGGGCACCGACTCGCCGGTGAGCATCGACGCGTCGATCGCGGAGGTGCCCGAGACCACGACGCCGTCGGTGGCGATCTTCTCGCCGGGGCGCACCACGAACTCGTCGCCGACCCGCAGCTCGTCGACGGGGATCCGCACCTCGACCCGCGGCGCGTCGGCGCTCGCGCCGGATCCCGCAGCACCCGAGTGCGTGTCGCGCAGCACCGAGACCTCCTTCGCGCCGAGTTCGAGCAGGGCGCGCAGCGCGGCCCCCGCCTGCCGCTTGGAGCGCTTCTCGAAGTAGCGGCCGGCGAGGATGAACATGGTCACTCCGGCGGCGGCCTCGAGGTAGATGTTGCCCGCGCCGTCGGAGGGCGCGAGCGTGAACTCGAAGGGGTGCGTCATGCCGGGCTCGCCCGCCGTGCCGAGGAACAGAGCATACAGCGACCACAGGAACGCGGCGGCGGTGCCCATCGAGATGAGCGTGTCCATGGTCGCGGCGCCCTGCTTGAGGTTGGCCCACGCGGCGCGGTGGAACGGCCAGGCGCCCCACACCACCACGGGCGCGGCCAGCGCGAGCGACGCCCACTGCCAGTACGTGAACTGCAGGGCGGGGATCATGGCCATCGCGATCACGGGGACGGTGAGCACGATCGAGCCGATGAGCCGCTGGCGCAGGGAGGCGAGCTCGGGATCCGCCTGCCCGTCGGGGTCGTGGTCGTGGTCGCCCGGCGATCCCGCACCCGTCTTCGGTTTCGGCAGCGCTGCCGTGTACCCCGTCTTCTCGACCTCGTCGACCAGCAGCTGCGGGTCGTAGCCCGCGGGCACGCTGACCCTGGCCTTCTCAGTGGCGTAGTTGACGGTGGCGGTGACGCCGTCGAGCTTGTTCAGCTTGCGCTCGATGCGGTTCGCGCAGGAGGCGCAGGTCATGCCGCCGATCTCCAGCTCGATCTCGGCTCCGCTCGTCGGTGCTGATGCGCTCATCTCTCGTTCCTCGGGTGTGTCTAGGCCGGTTGTATGGTCCGTCATCCTGCGCGACGAAGGAGTCGCAGGGTCTCCGCGTGGGATTCTGCGTCTTCGGTCGCAAGCTCCCTGCGCGCAGAATGACCAGAAGATGACTTCGGATCAGCTCGGGCGCGTCAGTGG
Source organism: Leucobacter sp. (assembly GCA_047606985.1). Taxonomy (GTDB): domain Bacteria; phylum Actinomycetota; class Actinomycetes; order Actinomycetales; family Microbacteriaceae; genus Leucobacter. The sequence continues at coordinate 1,636 of JASGDX010000051.1, forward strand.
TCGGTGTGCTCGCTCGGTGCGGGCGGCATCGTCGGTTCGGGATCGGCGGGATCGTGCCCGTGCTGCGAGTCGCCCCGCTCCGTCCACGCCGTCACGACGCCGTCGGGCACGACGGCGTGCGCGATCCCGAACGCCGCCCCGAAGGCCGCGATCAGCCCTGCGCCGTAGAGCGCGAGCCGCCAGCCGGCCTTCACCGCACCCGCACCGCCTCGTAGCCCGCCTCCTCGACCGCGGCGAGCACCTGCGCGTCGTCGATCTCGCCGTCGGCGGTCACGACGAGCTCGCCGGTCTGCGCGCTCACCTCGATGCCGGTGACGCCCGGGATCTCGCCGACCTCCTCGCGGATCGACCTCTCGCAGTGCCCGCAGGTCATGCCGGTCACCTGGTACTCGCTGGCGGTCATCTCGCTCCTTTCTCGCTAATACCCCCATGGGGTATTGGTGAGTGCAACGCTACGCCCCCACGGACTATTCCGCAAAGCCCCGCCCCGCCCCCGGCCCCGCCCACCCCCTGCCTCGCCTGCCCCGCCGCCCCGCCCCCTCGCCGGATTCGGGTCGAAGTTTCGCAGTGCCGGCCCGCAGCACCGTGCAGATCCGACCCGAATCCGAGGCTGAGACCGGGGCGCGCGACTCCTCAGCCCGCTTCGGCGTCGAGCAGCCGCCAGCCGAGGCGCCGCGCGGCCTTGCGGTCGAACGTGACCGCTCCGTCGCACTGGAACTGCTCGAAGGAGGTGTGGGTCAACGCGTCGGGGAAGTCGGCGCCCTCGCGGGCGAGGGCCAAGGCGCGCACCACGCCCTCGCCGTCGTCGAACTCGATCGACGGCAGGCGGGTGAGCAGCTGGATCGCGTCGAGGCAGTCGGAGACGGGGACGCGGTAGCCGCGCCGCATGTTCCAGTAGACCTCCACCAGCACGGCCTGGGTGATGAACCCCGGGCGCTCGGGCGTGAGGCTCTTCAGGAGCTCCGATGCCATCCGGTACTGCTCCGAATCGTCTCGGACCATCACCCTGAGCAGCACGTTGGCGTCGAGACCGGTGAAACCGAGGATCCCGGGAAGCGCGCTCGGCGCCGCAGGCATCAGCTTCTCCCCCGCGCAGACGGCTCGGACGAATCGGGCGTGCCCGGTTCGTCTGCGGCGTCCGGATCGCCGAAGGCCCATCCGTCTGCCGCGGCCTCCTCCATCTCCTCGATCGTCAGCGGCTTGCGATCGGGGTCGTAGAGGAATCCGTCGAGATCGTCGACCGTCGCCGTGCGCGGCACGAGCTCGACGTGGCCGTTGTGCAGCGGCACGAACCACACCTTCGAACCGGGATCGAGGCGCAGCGCATCGCGGATCCGCTTCGGAACGGTGACCTGGCCCTTGCTGGTGATCGTCGCGGCCTCGCGACCCAGCGTCTGCATCGACATGACGGTGCTCCTCTCGGGTACGCCGTCAGTCTAATTCGTCCACCTCGAGCGCGATAGGTACGAATACATCCCTATAGTAAGGAGGATCGCTAGAAGTAAGGAATCAGGCTCACCTCACACCTCCATGAGCTGGGAGGCGAGCTGCAGCAACCGCGGCTCCGACCCCTCGCGCCCGATCAGCTGCACCCCCATCGACAGGCCCGACGGCAGCCGCAGCATCGGCACCGCGACGGCGGGGAGCCCCGCGACATTGACCATCGAGGTGAAGGGCGTCCACTCGCACTGGGCTCGGTAGTCGGCGTCGGGCGCGAGCGCCGCGAACGCGCCGACGCGCGGCGGGGGCGCCGCGAGGCCCGGGGTGAGCACCACGTCGTAGCGCGCCCAGCCCCGGCGCAGGGCGGCGCC
>JASGDX010000052.1:0-3550 GCA_047606985.1 Leucobacter sp.
CCGGGGCGCCGGGCGGCCGCACCGCGCGCGTGCCCAGCACCACCGTCGGCACGGCGAGGCGGTCCGCGGCGTCGGCGGGAACCTCGCCCGCCAGCACCACGCCGTCGACGCGTAACGAGCGGAACACCTCGAGCGGGTCGAGCCCGAGATGCGCGTTCAGCGAGGCGTCGGCCACGCTGAGGCTGTAGCCCCCGGCGGCGAGCGCGGCGCGCAGTCCCTCGAGCGCGGGCGCGAACCACAGGTTCTCGAAGTCGTCGATGACCACCCCGACGCTGCGGGTGCGGGTGCCCGCGAGACCGGCCGCGAGACGGCTCGGCGTGTAATCGAGTTCGGCGACGGCCGCGAGCACGGCGGCGCGCTTCCCGTCGCTGACCCGCGGCGAATCGCGCAGCACCAGCGACACGAGCGACTTCGAGACGCCGGCGCGCTGCGCCACGTCGTAGATGGTGGGCGGCTTGCTCACGGGTCTCCTCTCGGGCGGGCGGGATGCGTGGGTCGGGCGGGTGTGCATGTCGGGCGGGCGGGTCCCGCTCCGATTCTCGCCGAATCCCCACCTATTCGCCGACTTCCCATCGGAATCGCGTGATTTCGCTGGGGACTCGGCGCTCGGGTGGGGACTCGGCGGGAAGAGCGGGGTATGGGACGAATAGGGTTCGGGATCGCGGTGGGCGATGCATCCCCGCCCGACCTCGCTCTGAGAGTTCGAGCGCTCTCGACAGGGTGCGGGCCGTCGGCGCCTCGCCGAAAGCGCTCGCACGATCGCCGGGGTTTCGCATTGACAGCGCGTCCCTCACCAGGTTAGCGTGATCCTCATTGGAGCGCTCCAATTCCTGAACGCGCCTCGGCCTCAGCCCATTCCTCCGAAACCCGACGCAGGTCCGGTCCGCGAATCCGCCTCGCGAGCCCGCCCGACCACCTGCACCCCCATCCGAAAGGACCCACCGTGACCGCATCCATCGGCGTCGCCGTCATCGGCGCAGGCATGGCCGGCAAGGCCCACGCCGCCGCCTACCGCGGAGCCTCGACCCTCTACAAGCCGACCCTGCCTCCGATCCGGCTCGTGTCGATCGCCGACATCAACGTCGAGCTCGGCACCGAGGCCGCCGCCCGCTACGGCTTCGAGCGCCACGACGCCGACTGGCGCGCCATCCTCGACGACGACTCGATCCAGGTCGTCAGCGTGGTCGTCGCCAACTTCCTGCACCGCGAGATCGTCGAGGCGCTGCTCGACGCGGGCAAGCACGTGCTCTGCGAGAAGCCGCTCAGCGATTCGATCGACCACGCCCGGGCGATGGCCGGGGCCGCCGGCGCGGCCGAGGAGCGCGGTGTGCTCGCCCGCATCGGCTACAGCTATCTGCGCGCGCCGGGCATCGCCTTCCTCCGCGCGCTCATCGAAGACGGCCGCCTCGGCGAGGTGCTGCACTTCTCGGGCCGCTACTGGACCGACTACGGCTGCCGCCCCGACGCGCCCATGAGCTGGCGCTACCAGGGCCCCGCGGGATCCGGAGCCCTCGGCGACGTGGGCAGCCACCTGAGCTACATCGCCGAGCACCTGTGCGGCGAGGTGCAGGAGGTCTCGGGCGGCCGCTTCTCGACCGCGATCGCCGAGCGCCCCGAGCCGCTCGGCGCGGTGGTCGGCCACACCCGCGGCAATGTCAGCGACGAGCTCGTCCCGGTCGAGAACGACGACTACGCCACCTTCAACGCCCGCTTCGAGCGCTGCGTCGGCACCCTCGAGGTATCGCGCATCGCCGCCGGCCACCCCAACGACCTCGTGCTCGAGGTGTTCGGCTCGAAGGGCGGCGCGCGCTGGTCGCAGACCAGCCCCGGCCAGGTCGAGGTCATGCTGCACGACAATCCCGAGAACCCGGAGCGGGATGACCTTGCCGGCTACCGCACCGTGCCCCTCGGCCCCGCGCACCCCCACTACGCGGGCGGCTGGGCCATGGACGCCCCGGGCGTCGGCATCGGCCAGACCGACCTGTTCGTGCACCAGGCGCGCGCCTTCCTCGAGGAGGTCGCCGGCATCCCCGAGGCCGAGTCGCTGCCCCGCTGCCGCACCTTCGCCGACGGCGTGCACAACATGGAGTTCCTCGCCGCCGTGGCCGAGTCGGCCGCGCAGGGCGGCGCGACCGTCGCGGTGCCCGGCGACTGACCGCGATCCCGCGCCCGAACCCCATCGCCCCGCCGGTCGAGCGGAGTCGAAACCCGGACCAGTCCGCCCCGCCGGTCGAGCGAAGTCGAAACCCGGACCGGTCCTTGATTTCGACTCCGCAAGCTCCGATCAATCAGCGGGCAACTCCGCTTCGCTCGATCAGCGGGCGGCCCCATAGGCACCACCCACCAGCGCCGAAAGGCCATGAAATCACCGAGACGCCACGGAATCCACGCGAATTCCATGGCTACTCGGGAGAATCATGGCGTCTCGGCGAAATCGACCCGATCCTGCGGCCTCGCGCAGGATGACGAAAAGGAGCACACATGAAACTCGGCGTCTACAACGCGATCCTGCACGACCGCGGCCTCCCCGAGGCCATCGAGGTCGTGGGGAGCCTCGGCCTCACCGGCATCGAGCTCAACACCGGCGGCTTCCTGCCGCCCGTGCACATCCCCAACCGCGAGCAGATCCTCGAATCCGACACGGCCCGCGATGAGTTCCTGGGCCACTTCGAGGGCACCGGCGTCACGCTCGCCGGCCTCAACTGCAACGGCAACCCGCTGCACCCGAAGCCCCTCATCGGCGACGCCCACGCCGCCGACGTGCGCCGCTCCATCGAGCTGGCCGCCCGCCTCGGCCAGAACCGCGTCGTCACCATGTCGGGCCTGCCCGGCGGCGAGCCCGGCGCGACCGTCGCCAACTGGATCGTCAACGCCTGGAACTCGGCCGCGCTCGACGTGCTCGACTACCAGTGGGACATCGCGGCGGGGTTCTGGCGCGAGATGGACCGCTTCGCCGCCGACCACGGCGTCAAGGTCGCCCTCGAGCTGCACCCGCAGAACCTGGTCTTCAACTCGGCCGACGTGCACAAGCTCATCGACCTCACGAAGGCCACGCACGTGGGCGTCGAGCTCGACGCCTCGCACCTGTTCTGGCAGCAGATGGATCCCGTGGCCGTGGTGCGCCACCTCGGCGAGCTGGTGTTCCACGCCGCGGCCAAGGACGTGCGGGTCAACCCGCAATGGGCGCAGCTCAACGGCGTGCTCGACAACTCCTTCCGCAGGCTCTCCCCCGACGAGCCCCGCACGAACCTCGGCGGCGACGAGTGGGCCAACGAGTGGCCGAAGGAGTCGGCGTGGGACTTCGTGGCGCTCGGCAAGGGCCACGACACCGCGTTCTGGACCGAGTTCCTGCGCGCCCTGCGCGACGTCGACCCCGAGATGTGGGTCAACATCGAGCACGAGGACGTGTCGCTGGGGCGGATCGAGGGCCTCGAGGTCGCCTCGAAGGTGCTGCGCGACGCGAACGACGCGCTGGGGGCGTAAGGGCGTAAGGGCGTAACGGCGCCGAAGCTCAGGCGCGGCTCGGGGAGGTGCGGGATCGCGGATCCCG
>JASGDX010000053.1:0-6423 GCA_047606985.1 Leucobacter sp.
CCACGGCACGCGCCCGGCGCCGATGCCGCGCAGCACCGTCGCCGACAGGTGCAGCACGAAGGCGAGCACGGTGAGCGAGAATCCGATGCGCAGGGAGCGGGATCGCGGCTGCCGCACCGCACCGCCGGCCTTCGACCGCGACCGGGCCTGCGCCGGGGCCGCCGAACGCACGAGCGTCGCGGTGCCGCCGGCGCGGGATCCCGCAGCGGCTTCGGCCCGTACGGAGGCGCGCGAACCGGCCTCGACGGAGCCCGGTGCGGCCTCGGCGCCGGCACCCCGGGCCGCCTGCCTCGCAATCACCGCGTCGCCGCTGCGGTTCGCGAGATCGACCACGTAGAAGACGAACGCGATGGCGTACACGATCATCGCCGAATAGAGGGCGATCGTCGAGATATGCTCCAGCTCGGTCACAGTTGCTCAGGGTAGACCCGCAGCCTGGGAAGTGTCTCGGGTCGCGGCGCATCGGCTCCCGCGCCGGCATGCGCCGAGTTCCCGCATGCGCCGAGTTCCCGCCTGCGCCGAGTCCCCGCATGCTCACCGGTTCCCCATCCGGATGACGCGAACAGCATGGGGAGCCGACGGCGGCGTGGGGAGCCGGGGCCCTCGCGTCCTGCCCGCCGCCCGGCGCTGGGTAGCATGGAACGACGCGGATCCCGCGCCCCACCGAGAGGAACGCCGTGACCGACACCCAGCTCACCATTCTGCTGGTGCCGCTCGTGGCCGTCGTCGCGCCCCTGCTCGCCGCGCTCGTGCGCCGGGCGATCGTAGTGCCGCTCGTGGTGTTCGAGATCGCGCTCGGCATGCTCATCGGCCCGTCGGGTCTGGGATGGGTGCAGGAGAGCCCGATGCTCGACGGGCTGTCGCAGCTGGGCCTCGCCGCACTGTTCTTCATGGCGGGCAACGAGATCGACCCGTCGTCGCTGCGGGGCTCGCCCGGTCGCCGCGCCCTCGGCTGGTGGGGGCTCTCGGCGGTGCTCGCCCTCGCGGCCGGCCTCGCGCTGGGCGACGATCCGGCGGCGGGCGTCATCATCGCGGTGGCGCTCACCGGCACCGCCCTCGGAACGATCATGCCGATGCTGCGCGACGCCGGTCTCACCCGCACCGCGCTCGGCCGCACCATCGCCACGGCGGGGGCCATCGGCGAGTTCGCACCGCTCGTGGCCATCTCGGTGTTCCTGAGCGGCAGGCAGCCCTTGGCCGGCACGATCGTGCTGGTGCTGTTCGCGGCGGTCGCCGCGGTCGCGTTCTGGCTCGCGAGTCACGGGCCGCACCACTGGCTGCGGCGGATGGTCACGCTGACGCTGCACACGAGCGGGCAGTTCGCCGTGCGCTTCGTGCTGCTGCTGCTCGCGGCGCTCGTCACGCTCGCGATGGCGCTGGGCGTCGACTTCCTGCTCGGGGCGTTCACGGCGGGGCTGCTGGCCCGGGTGGTGCTGCACGGCGGCGACCCCGAGGAGCAGAGGATGATCGAGGCGAAGCTCGACTCGGTGGCGTTCGGCTTCCTGGTGCCGGTGTTCTTCGTCGCCACGGGCGTCGGCTTCCCGCTGGCCGCGCTGCTCGCCGATCCCGCGACCCTCGCGCTCGTGCCCGTCTTCGCGGTCGTGATGCTGCTCGTGCGGGGCCTCCCCGGGTGGTGCTCGGCGGGTGCGGGATCACCGCCGCGCGACCGCCGCACGGTCGCGCTGTTCACGGCGACGACGCTGCCGCTCGTCATCGCGGTGACCGGCATCGGCGTCGACGCGCACGTGCTCGACGAGAAGACGGCGGCGGCCATGGTGGGAGCCGCGATGCTCACGGTGCTGCTGTTCCCGATGCTGGCGCTGGTGGGGCGCGGCGGGGGTGCGGGATCGCGGGGCGCCGCCGATCCCGAGCCCGATGCCGCTGCCGGCCCCGGGGGCTCCCCCGCGGAATCCGCCGGGGATTCCGCCGCGGATTCCGCCGGCGCCTTCCCCGAAGAGGCCCACGAGTAGTACGGCGGGCGCGCCGGGCGGCAGCGCGCGATACCGGCCGGACGCGGGCGCGCCGCCCACCACGCCGCCCTCGCCGATGCGCCGACTCCCCGTCCGATTGCCGAATCCCCATCCATCTGCCCAATCCCTATCGAAATCACGTGATTCGGCTGGGGACTCGGCAGCGGGGTGGGGACTCGGCAGAGGTCGGAGGCGGCCGGAGCGCGGGGCGGGCGGAGGGGGCGCGGGATCCGCCCTAGCTCCGGGCCCGATGCAGCGCGATGAACGCCTCGACCTCGGCGCGGTCGGCGTACGACGCCTGGGCGCCGAGGCGCTGCACCGACACCGCCGAGACCGCCGTCGCGAAGCGCACCGCGTCGACGAGGCCCGAGCCGGCCGCGAGCTCGCAGGCGACCGCGCCGACGAAGGCGTCGCCCGCGCCCGTGGTGTCGATCGCGCGCACGCGGTAGGCGGGCACGTGCACGATGCGAGGTGCGGTGTCGCGCTCGGCGACGACCGCGCCATCGGCGCCCAGCGTGATTACCACCGACCGCGCTCCCGCTGCGAGCAGCCGCTCGGCCACCCGCGCGTAGTCCTCCGGACTGGTTCCGCTCTCCGCGTCCTCCCCCAGCACGGCGAGCGCCTCGTGCTCGTTCACGATGAGCGGATCGCACAGGCGCAGCGTCTCGCGCGGGATACGGGCGGCCGGGGCGGCATTGAGCACCACGCGCGCGCCGGCAGCGGCGGCGCGCCCGGCCACGCGGAGGGCCGTCTCCTCGGGGATCTCGAGGCTCAGCACGCAGACCCGCGCTCCCTCCCAGGCGCCGGCGTGCCGCTCGGCGAGCTCGACGGTGAGGGCCCCGTTCGCGCCGGGTGAGACGATGATCGAGTTCTCGCCGTCGGGGGTGAGCAGGATCACGGCGGTGCCGGTGGGCCGATCGGTCTCGAGCACGCCGCCGATGTCGACGCCCGCCTCGGCGAGCCGCTCGCGCAGGAAAGCGCCGTTCGCATCGGCGCCCAGGCAGGCGAGCAGCCCCGTGTCGGCGCCGCACCGCGCCGCAGCGGCCGCCTGGTTCGCACCCTTGCCGCCGGGCAGCAGGCGCAGGTCCCCTCCCAGCAGTGTCTCGCCGCCGCCCGGGCGCCGCGGAACCTCCACCACGAGGTCGGCATTCGCGCTGCCGATCACCACCACGTCGTGCGTCATCGCGGGTCATCCCGTCTCCCGGCGAGGCGGATCGCACGGGCGGAGAGGGCCGCACGGGTCGCTTGAGGCGCACGGATCACTCGGACCGCGCAGCTTGCCCTGGCCTCTCGGCGCGTGCGGATCCCGCGAGACGCACGGATCGCACAGGCTGCTCGCGCCGCGTCCGCCGCACGGATCGCGGAAGCCGCTCGCGCCGGCGCCGTCGCGTCGCCGGTCCGCCGAGCACTGCTCATCGCCCGGCCCCGTGCGCTGCTCATCGCCCGGCACCGTGCGCGGCGATGAGGTCGACCGCCTCGTCGGCGATGCCGGCGCCCACCTCGAGCAGCACGGTGCAGTGCGCGCCCTCTTGCACTGGATAGCCGCGATAGGCGCCGCGGAGATCGGCGATGGTCTGGCCGCGCCCTGGTCCGTTGGTCGCGTCGATCTCCACGTTCACGACCGGCGCGAGCCGTACCTCGAGGTGCCCGGCCGCAGCCGCGACGGCGAGCGCGTCGTGCATGCAGCACGCCCATTCGCCGAACACCTCGTCGCGGTAGAACTCGCCGTAGTGCTGCATGATGCGCGCCAGGTAGCGGCCGGCCTCGCCTCCCGCCGCGAGCCGGTCGCGGTGCCGTTCCGTGAGGATCACCTCCATCGTCACGTCGAGACCGGCCATCACGATGGGCCACGGCGCGCGGAACACCGCTGCCGCCGCCTCGGGGTCCTTGTGGATGTTGGCCTCGGCCACAGGGGTGACGTTGCCGGGCACCCGCGCCGCACCGCCCATGAGCGCGACTCCCGCGACCAGGCCGGGCAGCTCGGGATCGAGGGCGAGCGCCGTCGCGATGTTGGTGAGCGGCCCCACCGGCACCAGCCAGATCTCGCCGGAGCGGGCGCGCACGAGATCGACGATCTGCTGCGCCGCGGTGGTGGGCTCGGCCTCGCGCACCGGGGCGTCGTCGCCGGCGCCGCCCTGTCCGTCGTCGCCGTGCACATGCGTGGCGTGCGTCGCGGCTCCGCCCAGCAGCGGCCCGGCCGCGCCGCGGGCCACCGGGACGTCGTCGCGGCCCACGAGATCGAGCACGCGCAGGGTGTTGCGCGTCGCGAGCGCGACGTCGACGTTGCCCCACACCGATCCCACCGCGAGCAGCTCGATGCCGGGGTGCAGCGCCGCGTACATGATGGCCATCGCGTCGTCGACGCCGGTATCGCAGTCGAGGATCATCTTCACGCCCATGCCCCCATTCTGCTGCACGGGACGAGGGTGGGGGTCTCGATCCCGAAGCTACGCCGCGAGCACCGCGGCCTCGAGCCGCGCGTAGCTCGCCTCCATCCCGTCGACCATGCCGGTCGCGATGATCGCCTCGCGCGTGTCCGCATCGGGGTAGGTGATGAGGCAGGTCAGCAGCGTGCCGCCCTCGACCGGGGTGAGCGTCAGCTCGTTTCGGGTCACCGGGCTGGTCTCGGCGTCGGGGTCGTCGGGAGTGCACATGGCCTCGGTGGTGACCGCGCGATGCGGGCGCTCCCCCTCGACGAACTCGCCGACGAAGCCGAAGCGCTGCTCGCCGTCGTCGCTCTCCCACTCGTAGCGGTAGCGCTGCCCCGGCTCGCTCGCGGGCTCGCAGACCGGCATGCTCCAGCCGTCGGGGCCGAGCATCCAGCGGCGCATCAGCGCGGCCTCGTGGTGGGCGCGCCATACCTGGTCGACCGTGCCGCTGATCACTCGCGACACCCTGGCCTGCGTGTCGCCGATGAGCTGCAGACCGGTCCCGCGGTCCGCCGCGAAGGAGGCGAGGTCGGCGAGCACAGCGTCCATCTGCCCCATGGCGGCGCTCATGCCCTCCACCATGCCCATGGCCTGCAGTTGCTCGAGTTCCTCGAGCGAGTCGAAGTAGGTGGTCGTGATGAGGCGCGAACCGAGCGCAGTCTCGGCGAACTCGAAAACCATGCGCATCTCGGGGAGCTCGGTGTTGGGAGCACCATCCTCGAGCGCGAAGCCGTCGCGCACCTCGAAGCCGCGACCCTCGTCGACGGACACCCACTTCCAGTAGCCGTGGCTGCGGTCGCCCTCCGGGCCGGTCATGTAGTAGTTGCTGATGCCATCCGGGAACGCGTCGTGCCGGGTGAAGGTCGCGGGGTACTCGGGCGGACCCCAGAAGCGCTCGAGCTGGCGCGAGTCGAGGTAGGCGTCCCAGAGCCTGCGCAGGGGAACGGTGAAGTCGGCGGTCACGCGCAGGGTGAGCGCCTCGGGGTCGGTGGTGACGTCGGTGATGGGCATGATGCGCTCCTTGCTGTGCTGTGGCGCGGACGCGGTGTCGGGCCGCGCGCTCGGGTATCGGTGTTAGGTATCGGCAGTCGGATCGGTGTCGGATCGGTGTCGGTAGTCGGATCGGTATCGGTGACGTGCTGTCGATGGCTCGACGGGCTGACGGCTTGATGGATTGATGGATTGACGACTTGATGGATTGACGACTTGATGGATTCGTGGAATCGGTGGGACGACGGGGTGTCTGCCGGGGAGGGGTGCCGCCGGGAGTGTCTGCAATGGTGTCTGCAGCGGTGCCGATGTCGCGGCGTCGCTGGATGCGGCAGGTGAGACGCGGGATGCGGGATCAGCCGGCAGGCGGATCCTCGGCGAGCAGGGCGTCGAGGCGGTCGATGCGTCCGCGCCAGATCTGCTCGAAGCGGCCCAGCAGCTGCCTGGCCCGACTGATGGTCTCGGGGTTGCCTCTGATGATGCGCTCCCTTCCGCGCGGGATCCGCGCAACCAGGTCGGCGGCCTCGAGCACGCCGACGTGCTTCTGCACCGCCGCGAACGACATGTCGTAGTCTGCGGCGAGCTCGGAGATGGATGCCTCGGCGGTGAGGGTGCGGCGCACGATGTCGCGCCGCGTCGCGTCGGCCAGCGCGCGGAAGATGCGGTTCACCTGCTCATCGCTGAGCTCGGCGATCCCGGGATCGCCCGTCGCGGCGTCGAGCACTCCGGTTTCGAATGTCCCGATCACTGACATTCCGGGTTCTGTATCCACCACTGCGGACCTCCCGTCTGCAGACTTCCCGGCCTGCGAGCCGGCATGCCCGACCACCGCCGGAGCCCCGACTTGATTCTCTCGTTGTGCAACCATTTGGTTGTACATTACGTTGCGCGAGCGTTCGTGTCAACCCCGAAGGGTGGAGTTGAACGACTCGGCCTCCCGGCGCCTCTGCCGCTGCCGCTCCCACTGCCTGTGCCCCCCGAAATTGTGGGCGCGGGGGCGGTTTAAACCACGCGGGTGTAAACGGCCAGCGCCC
>JASGDX010000054.1:0-3912 GCA_047606985.1 Leucobacter sp.
GCGACTTCGGCCTCCTCGTGCTCGTCGATCTCCGCTCCGAGACTGCGCAGCACGTCGAGGATCAGCCCGAACACCACCAGGTACACGCCGATATCGAATAGCGTCGAGGTGACCAGCGGCAACGTGCCGAACATGCCCAAGTCGACGTCGATCCAGGCCGAGGCCAGCGCGGCCTGCCCGAAGAGCATGGGCAGCAGCGCCATCGACACCGCGAGCGCCAGGCCCACGCCCAGGATGCGTCCGGCGTCGAGCGGCACGGTGGCGCCGAGCTCGTAGCGGCCGCCGGCGAGATAACGGGCGACGAGCGCGAGACCCGCGACCAGGCCGCCCGCGAACCCGCCGCCCGGGGTGTTGTGCCCCGTGAGCAGCACGTAGATCGAGAGGATGATGAGCGCGTGGAAGGTGAGGCGCACGACCACCTCGAGCAGGATGGAGCGGCGCGCCGGATCGAGGAAGCGGCCGGCGAGCAGCCAGGAGACGCGAGTCGCGGGGTCATCGGGATCGGCGATGCGCAACAGGTGCTCCCGCGCCTGCGAGCGGGCATCGCGCCTGCTGAGCTTGGGCCGCAGGTCGGCGCGGGTGCTGAGGAAGACGAGGGAGGCGACGCCGGTGGCGGCCGCGAGGATCACCGAGAGCTCGCCCACCGTGTCCCAGCCGCGGATGTCGACGAGCATGACGTTCACCGCGTTGGCCCCGTGCCCGCCGGCATAGGCGAGCTCGGGAATCCGCAGCGAGATCGGCTCCGCGATGCGGGATCCGAGTGCCACGACCGCGAATGCGCCGATCACGAGGCCGACCGCGGATCCGATGAGCACGCGGACCCAGCGCGCCCTGCGGCCGGGCCGTGGGCCGAGGCGCTGCGGCAGGCGGCGGATCACCAGCACGAAGGCGATGAGCGTGACCGTCTCGACGAGGGCCTGGGTGAGGGCCAGGTCCGGCGCCCCGTGCATGCCGAAGATGGCGGCCATGCCGTAGCCGGTGACGCCCACGAGCACGACGGCCTGGAAGCGGGTGCGCGCGCGCAGCGAGAAGATCGCGGCGGCGATCATGATGATCGCGATGGGGAACTGCACCGGCGCGCTGACGAGCTCGAATCCGCTCGGCCACTGCCCGGTCGCGAGCAGGGTGCCCCCGAGGCTCGTGACCATCACGATGAGGATTACCATCAGGTAGAACGGGAGGGAGCCGCGCTGGGTGAGGGAGGTCAGCCTGACCGCGAGGGCGTCGACCCAGTGCGTCACGACCCAGTAGGCGTGCGAGGCCGAGAGCCGCTCTGACAAGGAGGGCAGCTGCTTCGCAGGACTGGAGAGCACAACGGCCAGTACGAGGCCCAGCACGATGACGACGACGGAGGCCCCGAGCACCGGGGTGAATCCGTGCCAGAGCGCCAGGTGCTCCGGGCGCGCGTCCTCCGCGCGCGCGCCCTGCGCCGCGGCCTGCAGCAGGGGGTCGATGGTCGGGGCCAGGAGGCCCCCGAGCAGCGCCATCAGTACGAACGCGACGGGGGCGATGCAGATCTTCCAATCGGGGCGGTGGATCACGGCGCACTCGCTCGTGCCCGGTTTGTCGGCGAACGCGCCCCAGAGGAAGCGTCCCATGTAGGCCACGGTGAGCACGCTGCCCGCAGCCGCGACGCCGAACGCGACGGGGGCGAGCGGCTGCTCGGAGCCGATCCCGAGCAGTTCGGTGAAGGCCGACTCCTTGGCGACGAAGCCGATGAGCGGCGGCAGGCCGGCCATGGAGGCAGCGGCCAGCGTCGTGATGGCCGCGAGTGCCGGCATGCGCCGCCCCAGCCCGCAGAGCTTGCGCAGATCGCGCGTGCCGGTCGAGTGGTCGATGATGCCGACCGCGAGGAACAGCGGCGCCTTCGCCGCCGCATGCGCGAACAGCAGGGCGAGCCCCGCGAACGACGTCCGCGGATCACCCACGCCGAACACCATGACGAGCAGGCCGAGCTGGCTCACAGTGCCGTGCGCGACGATCAGCTTGATATCGAACTGCTTGAGCGCGCGGTAGCCGCCGTTGAGCATCGTGACCGCGCCCAGCGCGACGAGCGTCTCGCGGTACCCTGGCACGTCGCCGAAGGCCGGGGTGATCCGAGCGATCAGGTACACCCCGGCCTTCACCATCGCCGCCGCGTGCAGGTAGGCGCTGACGGGAGTGGGGGCCGCCATCGCGCCGGGCAGCCAGAAATGGAAGGGGAAGATCGCCGACTTCGACAGCGCACCCGCGAGCACCAGGAAGACAGCGGTCGTCGCGACCGGTCCCCGGGGCGGCTGTCCCACGATCTCCGAGAGCAGCGGCGTGCCGGCCTGCTGCGCGAGCAGCACGAAGCCGACCAGCATGGCCAGGCCCCCGAGCGTGGTCACCATGAGAGCCTGCAGCGCGGCGGCGTTGGCGGTGCGCAGCCTGGTGACGTGCCCGATGAGCAGGAAGGAGAAGACGGTCGTCCCCTCCCAGAAGATGAAGAGGAGGTAGAGGTCGTCGGCGAGCACGAGACCCAGCATGGAGGTCGCGAAGCCCATGAACACTGCCGCGAAGCGAGGCAGTCCCGCCTCGCCGTCCTCGAAGTAGTTCGCGCAGTACAGCAGCACGAGCGCGCCGGCTCCGGCGACGAGCAGGGAGAAGAGCAGGGAGAGGGCGTCGAGACGGAGCGCGAGCGTCATGCCGAGGTGCGGGATCCACTCCGCGGATTCGGTGAGCACGCCTCCGGCGAAGACGGGCTGCGCGATCCAGAGCAGCGCGACGAAGGCCGCCAGCATGAGCGCGGCGAGCCCGACGAAGGTGCGTCGTCCGAACCGCTGAACGATCGGGTGCACCACCAGTGCGCTCAGAGCGAGGACGAGCATGACGCTCATCATCGCTCCCATAGGCAGCCCGCTTCCGTCTGTCTGGTCGAGTGGTGTCGGGCACCATTCTACCGGAAAGGCCTCCATCAGGCCCGGACGGGCAGCGCCCGGGCGCGGCTCCGGGAACGCGGAGCAGCCTGCCGAAACCGCCAGGTCAAGGCACGGAAATACGAAGAGCCCCGAGGGGTTCGCCGACGATGGGGAACCCCTCAGGACTCTTCTGTTGGGTTGTTTGGGTCTATGAATGGGAAGAGGGTCGTACAGTGTGGCCAGCTCTGGCTGTCACTGTACGACCCTCTGAATGGGTGTCCGGCGGTGTCCTACTCTCCCACGAGGTCCCCCTCGCAGTACCATTGGCGCTGTCAGTCTTAGCTTCCGGGTTCGGAATGTGTCCGGGCGTTTCCCTGACGCTATGGCCGCCGTAACTCTGTCAACATATCCGCACACCCCGCCCGCGTGCTACACCCCGTGGCGGGGTACGAAGCGGGGTGTGTGGCCGTCTGTTGGGAACCACAAAGTGGACGCGATCATCGTATTGATTTGCTTTGCGCTTACTCCCACCCACCCAAACCACTGTCACCAGTGACGGGTTGCGGGGCGAAGTCAAGTCGTCGGCTTATTAGTACCAGTCAGCTCCATGAGTTGCCTCACTTCCACATCTGGCCTATCAACCCAGTCGTCTACTGGGAGCCTCACGAACCGGAGTTCACGGAGATCTCATCTCAAGGCCGGCTTCCCGCTTAGATGCTTTCAGCGGTTATCCATCCCGAACGTAGCCAACCAGCCATGCCCTTGGCAGAACAACTGGCACACCAGAGGTCCGTCCAACCCGGTCCTCTCGTACTAGGGTCAGATCCTTTCAAATCTCCAACGCGCGCAGAGGATAGGGACCGAACTGTCTCACGACGTTCTAAACCCAGCTCGCGTACCGCTTTAATGGGCGAACAGCCCAACCCTTGGGACCAACTCCAGCCCCAGGATGCGACGAGCCGACATCGAGGTGCCAAACCATGCCGTCGATATGGACTCTTGGGCAAGATCAGCCTGTTATCCCCGAGGTACC
>JASGDX010000055.1:0-14030 GCA_047606985.1 Leucobacter sp.
CCCCTCGGGTCCGAGGCGCCGCCCCCAGAGCGCGAGCGCGAGCGCCGCGCCGGCCGCGACGAGCGCCACCCACACGGTCGCGCCGCGCGTCAGCAGGATCGCGGCCAGCGCGACGACCACCCAGCACCAGCCGGCGAAGGGGCGCACGAGTCCCGCGCGCAGCTGGATCCCGAACACGATCAGCCCCAGCAGTCCGATGAAGCCGAACAGCACCGAGCTGGCCACGATCCCCTGGATCGGACCGCCGGCGAACAGCAGGTCGCGGCTCCAGTACAGCAGCTTGGGCACCTTGCCCTCGTCGGGCACCTCGCCCAGCGCGACGGGCTGCACGACCGGGTGGCGCACGAGTACGGCCACTCCCAGCTCGAAGACGAACGAGACGCCGATGATCCATCGCAGCGCGGCGCCCAGCGCGCGCAGCACCTCGTGCCACGTCAGCACGAACGCGAGCACCACGGCGAGCAGCGTGGTCGCGAGCTGCGCGAGCACGCCGAGCACGCTCTCGAGGCGGTACTGGGACCAGGCGATCGAGAGCGCGGCGAGCGCGAGGAACCAGTAGACGGGGGCCGGCAGCCGGTACCAGCGGAAGCGCTCGGGCTTCTCGCGCACGAAGAGCACGACGCCCCAGACGGTGAGGGCGAGCGCGGCGGCGAGGAACCCCCACCAGGTCAGCAGGTTGCGCACCCCGTTGCTGCCGATCGTGAGGATGAAGACGCAGATCGCGTACGCGCTCACGCCGAGTCTGGTCCTGCTCTCCGCCATAGTCGGTATGGTAGAGCATGGCGCATGGGGCAGCCCGACCGGCGGTCCGCACCAGCGGTCCCGGCCGGCTGCCGGGCGATCGGGCGAGAGGGCGGCCGGTGCGCGCCGGCCGGAGGACGACGTGCTGATTTTCATCGAGAACACCCCGCGCGCGTACGCGTGGGGGTCGAGGGACGCGCTCCCCGATCTGCTCGGCACGGAGCCGACGGGGGAGCCCCAGGCGGAGCTGTGGCTGGGCACGCACCCGGGCAGCCCGGCCCATGTGGCGAAGGCGACCCCCGAGGCGCGCACCCTCATCGACCTGGTCGATAGCGATCCCGAGCGCTACGGCGTCGACGGAGGGCCGCTGCCGTTCCTCCTCAAGGTGCTCGCGATCGGAGCCCCGCTGTCGCTGCAGGTGCACCCGGACCCCGAGCAGGCGGCCGCGGGGTTCGCCGCCGAGGAGGCCGCGGGCGTGCCGCGCGATGCGGCGCACCGCAACTACGGCGATCCCCGGCACAAGCCCGAGCTGCTCGTGGCGCTGAGCGAGGTGACGGCGCTGAGCGGGTTCAGATCGCTCGCCGCGGCGAAGCGCGACGTCGCGCTGCTGGCCGGGGCGGCCCGCGTGCGGGGCGACGCCGATGGCGAGGCTGGCCTGGAACGGGTGGCCGATCGCCTGACCGGCGCCGATCCAGAGGCCCTGCGGCGGGGCTTCCTCGACTGGGCGTTCAGCGGGGACGCCGCGGTGGGGGCCGCGCTGGGCGCCATCGATCGGGCGTGCGCGGTCGACGGGCCGGGCGGCGAGGGATCGGCGGGCCTCGACCCCCTGCGCGCCGCGGTGCTGCGCGAGCTCTCCGAGACGCATCCGGGCGATCCCGGCGTGCTCGTCTCGCTGCTGCTGCACGCGGTGCACCTGGCGCCGGGCGAGGCGGTCTTCCTGCGCGCCCGCCAGCTGCACGCCTACCTGAGCGGCGTCGCGGTCGAGGTGATGGCGGCCTCCGACAACGTGCTGCGCGCAGGCCTCACCGAGAAGCACATCGACATCGGCGAGCTGTGCCGCGTGGTCGACACCGGCGAACTCGAGGAGCCGCGCTTCCCGTGCACGAACGCGGCGCGCGGCGTCGTCGCCTGGTGCCCGGAGGTCCCCGACTTCAAGCTGCTGCGGGCGCGCCTGAGCGACCCGGAGGACGGTTCGGGATCCCGCATCGACGGCAGCGCTCCGCTCGTGGAGCTGGCCGCCGAGCACCCGCTCGTGCTCGTGGTGACGGCCGGCCGAGTGCGCGCGGAGCGGTGGTCGGAGGAGGGCCGCGCCCTCGCCGAGGTGGCGACGGCGCGGCGCGGGCAGTCCCTCTACGTGTCGGCGGGGGCCCCGCTGCGGCTCACGGGGCACGGCGAGGTGTTCGCAGCGACCGTGGGAGACATGCCCTAGTACACTGGTGCGCGTGTCGAACGCCGCTTCCCGTGCCCCCCGCGATCCCTCCGCAGCGCGAGGCGGGCGCGCCGATCGGCTGAGCGGCCTGGGGCGCGTGCTCATCACGGTCTACATCGTGCTCGCGATCGCCGCGACGTTCCGCTCCGTCTACCAGATCATCTCGAAGTTCGACGAGGCCCCGCTGGCCTACTCGCTGTCTGCGGTCTCCGGCGTGGTCTACATCGTGGCGACCGTCGCGCTCGTCAGGGGCATCAGGGCGCACCGTGCCGGCAGCCGCGTCTGGCGGGGGATCGCCTGGGGCGCCCTCGCGTTCGAGCTCGCCGGCGTGCTGACGGTCGGCACGCTCAGCCTCACCGCGCCCCAGCTGTTCGCGCACCCCTCCGTGTGGTCGGTCTACGGCATCGGTTACGGCTTCATCCCGCTCGTGCTGCCGGTGCTCGGCCTCGTCTGGCTGCGCCGCACCGGAGCGGCCGCGCGGTCGGCGGGCGCGGAGGGGGCCGTTCCGGCGAGCGCCGCGAGCGAGGGATCCGCCTGATGCGGGTGATCGAGACGTTCGACGCCATCCTGCCCGAGGACTTCTCCGCGGGCAGCTGCGTCGCCATCGGCAAGTTCGACGGCCTGCACGTCGGGCATCGGGCGATCCTGCAGCGCACCATCGAATCGGCCAGGGCCGAGGGGCTCCTCGCCGTCGTCGTCACCTTCGCGAACAACCCTCTGAGCTATCTGCGCCCCGAGGTCTGCCCGCCGCCCCTCATGAGTCGCGAGCAGCGGATCGAGGGCTTCGCCGAGGCCGGCGTCGACGTCTGCGTGATGGTCGAGTTCGATGCCTCGGTCGCCTCGATCCCCGCCGAGCGCTTCGTCTCCGACGTGCTGGTGGACCGGCTGCGCGCACGCCGCATCGTGATGGGCGCCGGCTTCCGCTTCGGCCACCGCGGCGCGGGCGACGGCGAGCTGCTGCACGAGCTGGGGGAGCGCTACGGCTTCGCCTCCGAGGTGCTCGAGCTCGTGGGCGAGGGCGACCCGGCCGGGATGGTCTCGTCCTCGCGGATCCGCGAGGCCGCCATGTCCGGCGACGTGGAGGCGGCCGCGCGCATGCTGGGCCGCCCGCTCGGCGTGCGCGGCACGGTGGTGCACGGGGACGCGCGCGGGCGGGAGATCGGCTTCCCCACGGCGAACCTGGGCGGCGAGATCGAGGGGCTCGTGCCTGCCGACGGCGTGTACGCCGGCTGGGTCGTGCAGAACGGCGGGAAGCGGGTCGCCGCGATCTCCGTCGGAGCCAACGTCACCTTCGACCCCGAGGGGGAGTCGCGCGTCGAGGCGTTCGTGCTCGACTTCGACCGCGACATCTACGGGGAGCGCATCGAGGTGCGCTTCGCACGCAGGCTGCGCGGCATGGAGCGCTTCGAGTCGCTCGAGGCGCTGATCTCGCAGATGGGTGCCGACGTCGACGCCACGCGCGAGCTGCTCGCCTGATCCCGCGCGGCGCCGCCGCCTCTGATGATAGGATCGACATACGGTCGCGCGAGCGCTTCGCGAGCCCCATGCCGCGCATGAGGTCAGGCTCCGATCCCGCGAACGACCCGCGCCTCGGCATGCGCGCCGAGATCGCCCCACGCCGATCAGGAGATCCATTGGCAACCACCACTGCCACGCGTCAGTCCGCTGCGAAGGACCAGAGCGCCGCCCAGCAGAAGTCGTCGTCCCGCGGGAAGGCCGCCCAGCAGCGCGCGAACGGCCGCCGCAAGCACACCCACAACGAGGGCATCATCCCGCTGCTCGCCCGCGCCGTGCGCGAGGTCGAGGCCTCCGCGCAGCGAGGCAAGGCGAGCCCGGCCGGCCGCACCAAGTTCCACGTGATCGCGCTGCTCATGCGCGAGGAGCGCGCCCGCGTCAAGACCGATGAGAACGTCAGCGAGAACGAGCGCGCCGAGACGCTCAAGCGGCTCGACGGAGTGGCCGCGATCCTCGCCAAGACCGCCGCGCGCGACACGAGTCTCATCACCCTGCTCGAGCCCACCGCCCCCATCACGGAGGCGACGCGCCTGCTCAAGCGCAAGATGCTCGCCCAGGCCGGCATCGAGCTGCCGGAGGAGGAGAAGGCGACCCCCGAGCCGACTCAGGCCTTCGTGCCGCCCGAGCTCGCCGAGCGCCAGGTGGAGCCGGCGGGTATCGACGCCCGCATGCTCGCCAACCCGTTCCTCGCTCCCGAGCTGGCTCCGGCGGGCAGGCCGACGCCCGTGGTGCGCCTCGCCAACTGGGAGCTGCTGGGACCGCTGCTGAAGTCCTTCGAACAGGGCGGCGGCGGGTCGGCGTGCATGGAGCTCCCCGCTCCGCCGGTCCCGGATCGCCTCGCCCCGGCCGGACGCGAGCTGATGGCGCACCAGGCGCGCTTCCTCGCGGGCGTCGCCGAGGGGCACCGCAGCTTCCTGCTGGCCGACGAGCCCGGCCTCGGCAAGACCGCGCAGTCCGTGCTCGCCGCGAGCGTGTCGGGCGCGTACCCGCTGCTCGTGGTCGTGCCCAACGTGGTCAAGATGAACTGGGCGCGCGAGGTCGAGCGGTGGACGCCGCAGCGCCGCGTCACCGTGATCCACGGCGACGGCCAGGACATCGATCCCTTCGCCGACGTGTTCGTGGTCAACTACGAGATCCTCGACCGGCACCTCAGCTGGATCTCGCGCTTCGGCTTCAGGGGCATGGTGGTCGACGAGGCGCACATGATCAAGAACGTGCAGTCCCAGCGATCCCGCAACGTGCTCGCGATCGCCGAGAGCATCCGCGAGCGCACCCCGGGGGTCTCCCCGCTGCTCATCGCGCTCACGGGCACGCCGCTCATCAACGACATCGACGACTTCCGCGCGATCTGGCGGTTCCTGGGCTGGACCGAGCGCGACGCGTCCGGCAACGAGAAGCCGGGCCCCGAGCTCATGGCGAGGCTCGAGAGCAACGGCTGGACGCCGGCCGATCCCGCCTTCTACCCCGAAGCCAGGCAGAGCGTGGTCGACATGGGCATCGTGCGCCGCCGCAAGGTCGACGTCGCCGCCGACCTGCCGGACAAGCGCGTGGTCGACCTGCCCGTCGAGCTCGACGACGAGCTGGGCCGGGGCATCCGCGAGGCCGAGGAGAAGCTGGGCCGCAAGCTTCGGAACCGCTTCGACGCCGTCAAGCGCGGCAAGCTGGGCGAGAAGCTCAGCGACGAGGCGATCATCCGCATGGTGTGCGCGCAGGAGCTCGAGGAGTCGCACGCGTCCGCCGACGGCATGAACGTGTTCACCATGGTGCGGCAGATCGGCCAGGCCAAGGCATCGCTGGCGGCCGACTACACGGCGCAGCTCGCGCGCTCGGTCGGCAAGGTCGTGTTCTTCGCGAAGCACATCGACGTGATGGACAGGGTCGAGGTGCAGCTCGCCGAGGCCGGCCTCACGACGGTGTCGATCCGCGGCGACCAGACGGCCGCCTTCCGCCAGGAGCAGATCGACGCCTTCAACAAGGATCCCGAGGTCGCGGTGGCGGTGTGCTCGCTCACGGCGGCCGGCGTGGGCGTCAACCTGCAGGCCTCGTCGAACGTGGTGCTGGCCGAGCTGTCGTGGACCGACGCCGAGCAGACGCAGGCGATCGACCGCGTGCACCGCATCGGCCAGGACGAGCCGGTCACGGCGTGGCGCATCGTCGCCGCGCAGACCATCGACGCGAAGATCGCCGAGCTCATCGACGGCAAGGCGGGTCTCGCGGCGCGCGCGCTCGACGGCGCGGCCGCGCCCGAGGAGGACGCGGACTCGGTGCAGCTGCTCGCCCTCGTCGGGGTGCTGGAGCGGTACCTGGCGCAGTAGGCGGCGGCTGGCCGGTTCCGTTCCGAATATGGCAGTAATGCGCATGTTCGCGAGGATCCGGCCAACGCTACGATAGTGGCGGTGCTTCGGCGACCCCGTTTGCCCGAGGGGCGTCGAGCGAATGGAGGATGAGGAGGCTCATGCGCATTGGTGTGCTCTGCTCGGGCGGAGACAGCCCCGGCATGAACGCGGCGATCCGCGGCGCTGTGCTGCGGGGCGTCGACGTGCACGGCTTCGAGATGGTGGGCTTCATGGATGGCTGGCGCGGCTTCCACGAGGGCGACATGGTCGAGCTGGACCGCGAGGCCGTGCGCGGCATCTCGCCGCTCGGCGGCGTGATCCTCGGCACCAGCCGCGTGCGCCCGTTCGTGAGCGGCCAGGGCGACGAGGCCGACATGCGGGTGATCCGCGAGCGCATGGCCGAGTACGGGCTCGACGGCCTCCTGCTCATCGGCGGCAACGGCACCCAGACCGTCGCCAAGATGCTGAACGATGCCGGCATCCGCGCGATCGGCCTCCCCAAGACCATCGACAACGACCTCGGCGGCACCGACTACACCTTCGGCTTCGACACGGCCGTGTCGATCGCCTGCGAGGCCGTCGACCGCCTGCGCACCACCGGAGACTCGCACCGCCGCTGCATGGTGCTCGAGGTGATGGGGCGCAACGCCGGGTGGATCGCGTTGCACGCAGGCATGGCGGGCGGCGCGCAGGTGACGCTGATCCCCGAGTACCCCGAGTCGCTCGATCAGATCTGCGAGTGGGTGCTGAGCGTGCGGGATCGCGGACGCTCGTCGCTCGTCGTCGTCGCCGAGGGCTTCAAACCGACTGGGATGGACGACGAGGTGACCCGCGACGGGCTCGACGGCTTCGGCCGCCCGCGGCTCGGCGGCATCGCGGAGGTGCTCGCGCCCATCATCGAGCAGCGCACCGGCATCGAGACCCGCGCCACCGTGCTGGGGCACGTGCAGCGCGGCGGATCCCCCACCGCGTTCGACCGCGTGCTCGCCACCCGCACGGGCCTCGCCTCGGCCGACGCCGCCCAGGAGGGGCAATGGGGCACCATGGCGGCGCTCCACGGCGCCTTCATCGAGATGGTGCCGCTGGAGGAGGCCGTCGGACGTCTGAAGACCGTGCCGGAGCTGCGCTACGAGCAGGCCCGCCGCAACTTCGGCTGACCCCTCCGGGCCCCTTCCGGCCCCTGCTCCGCCCGGCCGGCGGCCCGCAGGGTGAACGGGAGGTGAACTGGACGGCCTCGGCTTGACCTGCCGGAAGCGAGGTGAAACCATGATTACGGCGCGCGTGCGGCTGCTTTCGGGAACCGGGATCTCGGTGAACGGCGAGTGACTTCGCGGGTGTTCCCAGGACCTCCCATCCCGAACGAAAGACGCCGGTGGAAATCACGCTCATCGTGTTGCTGGTCATCGCACTGGCGCTCTTCTTCGACTTCACCAACGGCTTCCACGACACCGCCAACGCGATGGCCACCCCCATCGCCACCGGCGCGCTGAAACCGAAGACGGCGGTGCTGCTGGCCGCGATCCTGAACCTCGTCGGCGCCTTCCTCTCGACCGAGGTCGCCAAGACCATCTCGGGCGGGCTCATCAACGAGGGCGACGGCGGCGTGCTCATCACCCCGGAGATGATCTTCGCCGGTCTCATCGGCGCCATCGTCTGGAACCTCATGACGTGGCTCTACGGGCTGCCCTCGAGCTCGTCGCACGCCCTCTTCGGCGGCCTCATCGGCGCCGCGATCGTCGGCGCGGGCATCAGCGCCATCAACGGCGGCGTATTCCTCTCCAAGATCCTCATCCCGATGGTCGCGGCCCCCATCACCGCCGGCGTCGTCGCCTTCACCGCCACCCGCGTTGCCTACGCCATCACGCGCCGCCACGACGGCAGGAAGGACGGCCGCGGGCGCTTCCGCTACGCCCAGATCGCCTCCTCCTCGCTGATCGCGCTCGCCCATGGCACGAACGACGCGCAGAAGACCATGGGAGTCATCACCCTCACCCTGGTCGCCGCGAACCTGCAGGAGCCGGGCACCGGCCCGCACATCTGGGTCATCACCGCCTGCGCCCTCGCCATCGCGATCGGCACCTACTCCGGCGGCTGGCGCATCATCCGCACGCTCGGGGCCGGCCTCACGCAGGTCAAGCCCGCCCAGGGGTTCGCCGCCGAGACCAGCACGGCCGCCACCATCCTCGCCTCCAGCCACCTCGGCTTCGCGCTCTCGACCACCCAGGTCGCCTCCGGCTCGGTGATCGGCTCCGGCCTCGGGCGCCGGGGGTCGAGCGTGCGCTGGCGCACCGTCGGCCGCATCGGCATCGGCTGGCTGTTCACGCTCCCCGCCTCGGGGGCCGTGGGCGCCATCGCCGCGCTCATCGCGCACATGGGCCCCGTCGGCGTGATCATCGACGCCGTGCTCGGCCTCGGCTTCATCGTCTTCATCTTCTGGCGCTCGGGCCGCAACAAGGTCGACCACGCCAACGCCATCCCGGTGCCGGACGTGGCCGAGTCGGGATACGCGGTGCGCATCCGCAAGGGCAAGGTGAAGCCCGTCAAGACCAGGACCGGCACGATCCCGCCGCTCACCGCCGTGGCGCAGACGGCGGTGCGCGACGACATCGCCGCCCGCGAGGCCGAGAAGGCGGCGCGCGAGGCGGCCGACGCCGGGCCGGGGCCCGAGTCCGAACCCGGGCCCGAGTCCGAACCCGGGCTCGCTCCGGAGCAGGGGTCCGTCGACGGAGCCGCGAGCGCGCCCGGCCACGAGGGAGGCGCGCGATGAGCATCGACTGGATGGCGTTCCTCATCGTGTTCGCCGCGGCGCTCTGCTCGGCGGTCTTCGTGGTGGCGCTGTACTCGCTCGGGATCCGCTTCCTCGCGACCCCGGCGCCGCCCATGCGCCGCGAGGACGGCACCTTCGAACCCCAGGGGCCGTCGCGCGACGATGAGGACGACGACGTCGACGACGCCGGCCGACCGGGATGGGCGACCGTGGCCGCCAATGCCTGCTTCGGACTGTCGGTGGTCGTGGTGCTGGCCGGGATCTTCCTCATCATCCCCGCGCTGCACTTCTGGTGAGCCGCCGCCTGCTGGGCGGAGCAAGGACCCCGCCTCCGCCGGTTGAGCGGAGTCGAAACCCGCATTCCTGCGACCGCGGAATCGTCGGTAGGGTAGGCGCATGAGCGAGATCGCGGATCGGATCCCCGGCATCGTCGAGGGGCTGCGCCACGGCTTCTCGCGCGGGATCACGCGCCCGGAGCAGTGGCGGCGCGAGCAGCTGCGGCGCCTGCGCGACCTGCTGCTGGATCGCGGCGACGACTTCGAGCGGGCGCTCTTCGCCGACCTCGGCAAGCCTGGCACCGAGGCGCAGCTCACCGAGATCGGCTTCCTCGTCGCCGAGATCGACCACGCGCTGCGCGGCCTCTCCACCTGGATGCGCCCGAAGCGCGTCGGCGTGCCCCTCGCGGCGCAGCCAGCGACAGCGCGCGTGGTGCCCGAGCCGCTCGGCACGGTGCTCGTCATCGCGCCCTGGAACTACCCGCTCATGCTCGCGCTCTCGCCCGCCATCGGCGCGATCGCCGCGGGCAACGCGGTCGTGATCAAGCCGAGCGAGCTGGCGCCCGCCACCTCCTCGCTCATCGCAGGCGCGGTGGCCGACGCGCTCGACCGGCGCGCGATCGCGGTCGTCGAGGGCGGCGTGCCCGAGACCACGGCTCTGCTGCAGCAGCGCTTCGACCACATCTTCTACACCGGCAACGGCCGGGTCGGCCGCATCGTGGCGCGCGCCGCGGCCGAGCGTCTCACCCCCGTCACGCTCGAGCTCGGCGGGAAGTCGCCGGTGTACGTCGACGGCACCGCGCCGCTCGCGGAGGCCGCGAGGCGCATCGCCTGGGGCAGGTTCATGAACGCCGGCCAGACCTGCGTGGCGCCCGACTACGTGCTCGGCACCGCCGAGGTGCTGCGCCGGCTCGCCCCGCTGCTGGGCGACGCCGTGCACGAGCTCTACGGCAGCGCCCCGTCGCGCAACCCCGACTACGGCCGCATCGTCAACGACGCGCAGTTCGAGCGCCTCGTCGGCTACCTCGGGGACGGCGAGATCGTCGTCGGCGGCGAGCACTCCGCCGCCGAGCGATTCATCGCCCCGACCGTGCTGGCGGGCGTCTCCCGCGACTCCGCGGTGATGCGCGACGAGATCTTCGGCCCGATCCTGCCCCTCGTCGAGGTCGACGGCCTCGACGACGCGCTCGGCTTCGTGACCGGCCGCGACAAGCCCCTCGCCGCCTACGTCTTCAGCGACGACGCCGCGGTGCGGAGGCGGTGGGAGCGCGAGACGAGTTCGGGAGCCCTGAACTTCGGCGTTCCGGTGCTGCACCTCGTCGCGCCCGATCTGCCCTTCGGCGGTGTGGGGGAGAGCGGCACGGGCGCCTACCACGGCGAGCGCTCCTTCCGGGTCTTCAGCCACGAGAAGGCCGTGCTCTCGAAGCCGCTGGCGCCCGAGACGCTGGCCGCCACCGTCATGCCGCCGTTCACGCCGCAGAAGGACGCGCTCGTGCGCCGATGGCTGCGCCGGCTCGTGTAGGGGTCTGGTTTCGCGCTCGCTCGACCGGCGGGGAAGACGCATCGCCGGAAACGCATGCTCGCCCATCATCCTGCGCGGAGCGAGGAACGAGAGCAGTCGCGGGATCCGCGACGGAGTCGCGCGGCTCCCGCGTCGCGACATCGACTCCGACCGGATCCCGCGCATGGCCGGAACCGCATGCGCGATGAGTAGGATTGTGCCGTGGAAGAGCGCAGCAGCGAGCCGGACGGGGGCACGGGCGGCGTGCCCGAGATGGAGGACGCCGCGCATGAGCTGCCGCTCGGCATCAGGGTGGCCGCCGCCTGGTCGTGGCGCCTGATCCTCATCGGCCTCGCCGTCGCGGGGTTCCTGTGGCTGGTCGTGCAGGTGCGCATCATCGTGATCCCGCTGCTCATCGCGATCCTGCTCACAGCGCTGCTCGCCCCCATCGTGCACTGGTTCGAGCGCCAGGGCGCGCCGCGCTGGATGGGCGTGCTCTCGGCGCTTGCGGTGCTCATCGCCGCGGTCTGGATGCTCGTCACCCTCATCACCACTCAGCTGCGCAAAGGCTTCGACGACGTCGCCGTGCGCGCCGAGCAGGTGTGGCGCGAGGCGCTGCACTGGGCCGAGGTCGCGTTCGGCATCTCGGCCGTCGATATCAAGGCCGTCACCGACCAGCTGTGGCGCACCGTCGAGGGGCATCAGGGAGAGATCTGGAACGGCGCGCTCGGCATCGCGACCACGGCGGGGCAGTTCGTCACCGGCGCGCTGCTCACCCTGTTCTCGCTCATCTTCATGCTCATCGACGGCAAGCGCATCTGGTTCTGGGTGATCGGCTTCCTGCCCGCCGGGGCGCACGCCGCGATCGACGCCGCCGGCCGGGCCGGCTGGGTGTCGGTGGGACAGTACGTGCGCGTGCAGATCTTCGTGGCCTTCGTCGACGCCGTCGGTATCGGCGCGGGAGCGGCGCTGCTCGGCGTGCCCCTCGCGATCCCGATCGCGATCCTCGTCTTCCTGGGATCGTTCATCCCGTTCCTCGGCGCCATCACCACCGGCGCCCTCGCCGCGTTCATCGCGCTCGTGTACAACGGCCCCGTGAACGCGCTCATCATGCTGGGCGTGGTGATCCTCGTCAACCAGATCGAGGGTCACGTGCTGCAGCCGCTGGTCATGGGCAGCGCGGTGAAGGTGCACCCGCTGGGCGTGGTGCTCGCGGTGTCGACGGGCGCGCTGCTCGCGGGCGTGCCCGGCGCACTGTTCGCGGTGCCCATCGCGGCCTCGGCCAACTCCATCGTCAACATGCTCGTGAACCGGGGGTGGGATCCCGCATCGGACCCCGTCGCCGAGTATCACCGGCGGGAGAAGATTCACCAGAGGGCCCGGCACCGGGCCCGTGCGCTCGCGAAGCTGCGGCGCAGGGAAGGACAGAAATGACCGAGGTTCAGCAGCCGCTCCAACTCGAGGATTTCGAGCGCGCGCTCGGCGTGGTGCACCGCGTCACCCAGCGCACGCCGCTGGAGTCGTCGCGGTACCTCGCCGAGATCCTCGGCGTGTCCAAGGTCTACCTGAAGTGCGAGAACCTGCAGCGCACCGGCGCCTACAAGCTGCGCGGCGCGTACAACCGCCTCACCCAGTTGAGCGAGGAGGAGCGGGTGCGCGGGGTGGTCGCGGCCTCGGCCGGCAACCACGCCCAGGGCGTCGCATTCGCGGCGCGGGAGCTCGGGATCAAGGCGACCATCTTCATGCCGCTCGGCGTGGCCCTGCCCAAGCTGCAGGCCACCCGCGGCTACGGCGCAGAGGTGGTGCTCGAGGGCGCCACCTTCGATGAGACCAACCGGGCCGCGCAGGAGTTCGTCGAGCGAACCGGAGCGCTGTTCGTCCCGCCGTTCGACCATCGCGCCGTGATCGAGGGGCAGGGCACCGTCGCGCTCGAGATGCTGGAGGACGCCCCCGAGATCGAGACCGTCGTCGTGCCGATCGGCGGCGGCGGGCTGATCTCCGGCGTCGCCGCCGCTGCCAAGCAGCGCGCCGCCCGCGAGGGGCGGTCCATGCGCGTCATCGGCGTGCAGTCGGAGAACGCGGCCCCCTTCAAGCCGTCTCTCGCGGCGGGGAGGCCCGTCACCATCGAGACCCGGCCGACGATCGCCGACGGCATCGCCGTGGCGCGGCCGGGCGACCTCAACTTCGAGATGGTGCGCGAGTACGTCGACGAGATCGTCACGGTCAGCGACGACGACATCGCCCGCGCCATCGTGGTGCTGCTGGAGCGGGCCAAGATGGTCGTCGAGCCGGCCGGAGCCGCCGGTGTCGCCGCGATCCTCGCGGGGAAGGCGCATGCGAGCGGGGTCACGGCCACGATCCTCTCGGGCGGCAACATCGATCCGCTGCTGCTGCAACGCGTGATCGGCCACGGCCTCGCCGCCTCGGCGCGCTACCTCAAACTGCGCATCCTGCTGCCCGACATCCCCGGCCAGCTCGTGCGCACGGCGTCGATCGTCGCCGCGCAGAACGCCAACGTGGTCGAGGTGATCCACACCCGTCACGCGACCGAGCTGCCCATCAGCGAGGTCGAGCTCGAGCTGCACATCGAGACCCGCGGCAACGAGCACGGCGACGCGGTGGCGCAGGCCCTGCGCGACGCCGGCTACACCGTGCGGGTGGGCGAGCGCTACTGAGGAAGAACGCACCGGCGTTTTTCGGTAGCGCTCGCTATCCCGCCGATTGAGCCAGTCGAAGTCGAGGGATTCGGGATCGGGGCTTCGACTCCGCTGCGCTCCGCTCAGCCGGTGATTCCCCGACGATTGAGCCTGTCGAAATCAAGGGACAGGGGCTCCGGCTTCGCTCGACCGGCGGCTCGCGGAGTGCGCGAGTCCGCGCAGCGGAATCGTCGGTGGTTTCGCACGACGAACGCCCGTGTCCCAGTTCCGGCGAGGCGGAGCGCTACTCGGGAGAACGGGCCGGGGTCTCTCCGGCGCTCGCGGTGCCGCTGTTCTGCTGGAGCGCCCGAATCGGGATCGGGAAGGGACCGGGGCCTTCTGACCCGGTGGTCGCTCGGATCCCGGCCCTGCCGTGATCGCAGCCCGTCCGTGATGCCGGTCAGTCCGAGGGTCGCGCCTCGATCGGTCTCAGACCGCAGCCGCTCTGCTCGGCGTACAGTCGGATCGCGCGCAGCGCGTCGGCGATGGTGATGCTGCCGCCGGCGACGATGTGCAGGCCGTAGGCGTCCTCGAGGGCCACGAAGTTCATGGCGATGTCGTCGACGGGCCCTGTGAGCTCGAACTCGCCTCCGGCGAGACCCTCCTCGAGGATGCCGCGGTAGAGGGCCAGCTGCTCGCGGTAGAGCCGCTGCACGAGTTCGTCGTGCAGCGGAGACTTGCCGGCGAGCACATCGAACTCGTAGAGCAGGCGCATGAGCGCGTCGTCTGGGCCGTCGGGCAGGCCGGCGGTGATGGCGGTGAGGAGCTTC
>JASGDX010000056.1:0-7498 GCA_047606985.1 Leucobacter sp.
CTGCCGTATCCGATGTACGGGATCACCGACGGCGTCTTGCCGCGCGCGATCGCGCGGCGGGCGCGACGCGCGTGCGCCCAGTCCTCCAGGCGAGCCGCGAGACGTGGCCGTGAGTCGGGCTGCGCGTTCGGAGTCACCCAGACAG
Source organism: Leucobacter sp. (assembly GCA_047606985.1). Taxonomy (GTDB): domain Bacteria; phylum Actinomycetota; class Actinomycetes; order Actinomycetales; family Microbacteriaceae; genus Leucobacter. The sequence goes on from JASGDX010000056.1 coordinate 146, forward strand.
TCTAGACGCGCGGATCACGATGCGCGGTCCTCCGCAGCCGGTCCGCCCTCCTCGGCGATGTGCATGTGCGCCTGCTCGCGGCGCAGGAACGCCCGCTTGAGACCCCAGAGGGCGAGCATCACGAGCAGCGCGGCGCCCGCGACGATGAAGCCGGCGCCCTTCACGCGGCCGGCCAGCTGCTCGAACCCCGCCGCGGCGCCGGTGCCCAGCGAGACGACGATCAGCGCCCAGACCACGCTCGCGGCGGCGGTCCAGGGGAGGAAGCGGCGGTACCGCATGCCGGCCATCCCCGCGCTGAGCGGGATCAGGGAGTGCAGCACGGGCAGAAACCGGGAGAGGAAGACAGCGACGCCGCCCCGCTCGCCGAGGTAGTGCTCGGCGACCTTCCAGTTGCGCTCGCCCAGCCGTCTGCCGGCCCGGCTGGTGCGCAGGCGCGGGCCGGCCCAGCGTCCGAGCGCGAATCCGATGCTCTCCCCGGCCACCGCCCCGAGCACGAGGGCGATCACGAGCCACGCGAACTGGGCCGGACCGTCGACGCCAACGGAGGCGACGAGCGCGATCGTGTCGCCGGGCACCACGAGGCCGACGAACACGGAGGTCTCGAGCAGCATGCCGACCGCGGCGACGAGCGTGCGGAGCGTCGGATCGAGGTCGCGTACCGCCTCGATCAGAGCGCTGAGCAGATCCGTCATCGCACCGAGTGTAACGGAGCGACGAGGTTTGCTCGACGTCGAGCGAAAACTGTTTCGACCTCGAATGAAAAGTAGTCCGACGTCAAGCTGAACTCGCAGCGAATTCACAGAAACGGTGGAATCGGAGTCGGCCGGTCACCGATCGGCAGCTCCGGCGAGACAGGCGTCTCGTGGCGGACCTCACTCAGAGCGTGTTTGAGACCGTCTCGAGCTCTGACGGGCCTCAGCTCGTCGATCCCTCGCCCTTCCTGGGCCGCCCGCGCTTCGGCAGCGGCCTCGCCTCCGGATCGCGGCCAGCCTCCGCGAGCGCCCGGCGCAGCAGCACCTCGATCTGCGCGTTCACCGAGCGCAGATCGTCGGCGGCCCACTTCGCGACCGCCGCGTGCACGGCGGGATCGAGTCGCAGCAGCAGCTGCTTCCTGCTGCGGCTCGATCCCGCGCCGTCCTGCTGGGGCATGTCAGCTGTAGAGGGATCCCGCGTTGATCACCGGCGTCGCCCGCTGATCGCTCGTGAGCACGAGCAGCAGGTTCGACACCATCTGCGCGCGGCGCTCGTCGTCGAGCGTCACGACCCCCTCGTCCTCGAGACGGGTGAGGGCCTGCTCGACCATCGTGACGGCGCCCTCGACGATCTTCTCGCGCGCCGCGATCACGGCGCTCGCCTGCTGGCGCTGCAGCATGGCCTGTGCGATCTCGGGGGCGTAGGCGAGCGAGGAGATGCGCACCTCGAGCACCTCGAGGCCGGCGATCGCGACGCGCGCCGCGACCTCCTCGGCCAGCTCGGCGGAGACGATGTCGGTGCTGCCGCGCAGCGACTGCTCGCCCGGACCCGGCTCGTCGTAGGGGTGCGTGGTGGCGACGTGGCGCAGTGCGGCCTCGGACTGGGTCTCGATGAACTCCCGGTAGTCCTCGACGGCGAACACGGCCTTGGCGGTGTCGGCGACCTGCCACACCACGATGGCCGCGATGTTGACCGGGTTGCCGTCGGAGTCGTTGACCTTGAGCTCGTTGGTCTCGAAGTTGTGCACGCGCACCGAGACCTTCTTGCCGGTGGTGAAGGGGGCGACGAGGCTGATGCCGTCGCGGCGCACCGTGCCGACGTAGCGGCCGAAGAACTGCCGCACCGAGGTCTGCCCGGGGGCCACGATGGTGAACATCGTGAAGATGAGCGAGGCGGCGATCACGGACAGGATGCCGAGGGTCAGCAGGACGCCTCCCGATCCCTCGCCCGCGTCGAGCATGATCCCGCCCCGGATGACGAGGATCGCGCCACCCAGGATCGCGAGGGTGCTCAGCAGGAAGGCGGTGATGCCCGCGGCGCTGCCCTTGTGCCAGGCGGGTCGCTCCGAGATGTCGACGCGGATGCCGTCGTGCCCGACCGGCTCGGCGTTGACCGGGTCGATCTGCGGGGTCGCGGGGGATGAGTGAACTGGGGAGGTCTCGTGCATCATGCGCTCCTTCGCTGGGTGATATTAAAAAGATATCACTTTATGCGGGATTCGTGCCCGCGAACCGTTCGAAGACGATGCTCGTGCGCGTCTGCTCGAGTGCGGAGATCGGGGCGAGCTGCGTTGAGATCAGATCCCGCAGCGCGGGCACGCTCGCGCAGGCCACGTGAAGGATCACGTCCCGGTCGCCGCCGATGAGGAACACCTGCTGCACGCAGGGAAGCCCCCGCAGCTGGTCTGTGAGGTCGAGCAGGTTGTTGCGGCTGCGCCCGTTCACCGTCACGGAGATCAGCGCCTCCACGCCGCGGCCCGCGGCGACGGGGTCGATGTCTGCGCGATAGCCGCGGATCACCCCCGCCTGTTCGAGGGCGCGCACCCTTCCGTGGCAGGTGGAGACCGGCAGGCCCACGCGAGATGCCAGATCCTTGTACGGCATTCTCCCGTCGACGGCGAGCTCCTGGATAATGCGCCGATCGGTCTCGGTGAGCTGGAAATCGTTCATCGCGGGCCTCCTCTGGAGGGGTTTTATTCGAATCGAGTTCGTTTTTATAGCCATAACCTGAATTGTTTCCAAGGAGCTTGCCTGTATATCGCATAAAACACAACCATGGACTCGAAAGTGAACGAGAACCTGCCGACTCGGAGGAAGAACGATGACGTTCATCGACATCAGCCCGGCAGTGCGCCCCGGCGCTCCGGTGTGGCCGGGCGATCAGGATTTCGCGCTCGTGCCGCGGTGGAGCATCGACGCGGGTGACTCGGTGTCGGTCGCCACGATCACGACGACCGCCCATGTCGGCGCCCATATCGACGCACCCTCGCATGTGATCGCCGGAGCCGCTTCGGTCTTCGAGACCCCGCTCGATGCATGCGTGGGCACCTGCCTCGTTCTCGACGTGAGCGACCTCGTGGATCGGGGCCGCAGCCCGCACGGTCAGGCCGCCGGTGCTGCGGTGCGTGATCGGGTGGAGCGCATGGCCGAGGAACCAGTCGAACGCCTGCTGCTGCGCCACCGCGCGCGGCCGGCCAACGCGTGGGATCCGCATCTCCCCGGCGTGGATCCCGAGCTCATGCGCTGGTTCGGCGATCAGGGCGGACGCCTGATGGGGATCGACATCGCCTCGTTCGACCCGGCCGACAGCAAGCAGCTGAGGTGCCACCGCGCCGGCATCGAGGCCGGGGTCGTCCTGCTCGAAGGCCTCGACCTCGCCCCGGCGCCCGAGGGCGCAGCCGAACTCATCGCTCTGCCCCTGGCCTGGCCCGGGGCGGATGCCTCGCCGGTCCGCGCGGTCCTGCGCATTGCCTGATCCGTTCCGAAGCAGATCCTGTGATCCACCGCCCCGACCTGCCCCTCGGAACCGGCTCCCAGACGCCTCCGAGCTTTATCCCACCGAATACCGAAGAAGGAGCGACGATGCCCATCGACATCACCGTACTGACCGACCGCGACGCCTGCCTGGCAGCGGACCGCACCGATCCGCTCGCCGCCTTCCGCGACGAGTTCCAGCTGCCCGAGGGCGTCATCTATCTCGACGGAAACTCGCTCGGCGCCCTGCCCCGCGGCGCGGGGGAGCGGGCGCGGCAGGTGCTCGAGCAGGAATGGGGCCGGGATCTCATCGGCAGCTGGAACAAGAACCACTGGTTCGAGCTGCCCGGCCGCATCGGCGCGAAGATCGGCCGGCTGATCGGCGGCGGCGAGGGGGGTTGCGTCGCCACTGACACGACCTCGGTCAATGTATTCAAGGCGCTCGCGGCCGCGCTGCGCATTCAGGGCGAGGATCGTCCCGAGCGGCGGGTGATCGTCTCCGAGCGGGAGAACTTCCCCACCGACCTCTACATGGTCGAGGGGCTGATCGATCTGCTCGGAACCGAGACGGGCCGGGAGTACGAGCTCCGCCTGGTCGAGGACGAGACCGGCCTCGACGCCGCGCTCGGCGAGGACGTCGCCGTCACACTGCTCACCCATGTCAACTACCGCTCGGGCCGCATGTGGGGGATGGGCCGGGTGACGAAGCGCGTGCAGGAGGCGGGATCCCTGATGATCTGGGATCTCTGCCACTCCGTTGGCGCGGTACCGGTCGATCTCGACGGGGCGGGTGCCGACTTCGCCGTCGGCTGCACCTACAAGTACCTGAACGGCGGCCCGGGATCGCCCGCGTTCATCTGGGCCTCGGCCCGGCACATCGCTCGCGCGCGGCAGCCGCTCTCAGGGTGGTGGGGCCATGAGAAGCCCTTCGACATGGCGGTGGGCTACGCTCCCGCCGAGGGCATCGGCCGGTTCCTCTGCGGCACGCAGCCGATCCTGTCGATGGCGACTATGGAGGTCGGCATCGACCTGGCCCTCCGCGTCGACCAGGAGCAGCTGCGGGAGAAGTCGCTCGCGCTCACCTCCCTCTTCATCGCGCTCGTCGAGGAGCGGCTCGAGGGCTACCAGCTGACGCTCATCACGCCGCGCGACGAGGAGGAGCGGGGCAGCCACGTGAGCTTCCGCCACCCCGAGGGCTTCGCGGTGATGAAGGCGCTCATCGAGAACGGCGTGATCGGCGACTACCGGGAGCCCGAGGTGCTGCGCTTCGGCGTCACACCCCTCTACCTCGGCTACGCCGACATCTGGGACGCGGTGGAGACGCTGCGCCGCGTGCTCGCCGACGAGGTCTGGCGCGCGCCGGAGTTCCAGCAGCGCGGCGCGGTCACCTGAGCGCCGTCATGTCCATTGCAATGAAGCACGATCGGGGACACACATCATGAGCGGGAACTTCTCGGATATCCAGACGCGCGAGATCGGCTTGCAGAAGAGCCTGACCTCGCGCCAACTCAGCATGATCGCCATCGGAGGCGCCATCGGGACGGGGCTGTTCCTCGGCAGCAAGTTCGCGATCGGCTTCGCGGGCCCGAGCGTCATCCTCAGCTACCTCATCGGCGGAACGGTGGCGCTCATGCTCATGGCCGTGCTCGCGAGCATGACCGTGCAGCACCCCACCTCGGGCTCATTCGGCGCCTACGCGGAGCACTACGTCAGCCCGCTCGCAGGATTCCTGGTGCGCTACATGTACTGGGCCTGCATCGTGCTCGCGGTCGGCACCGAGGTCACTGCCGTCGGCGAGTACATGCAGCTCTGGTTCCCGGGCGTGCCGCCGTGGATCTGGGTGGTCGTGTTCTCCGCCGCGCTGATCCTCGTCAACGCGATGAACGTCAAGAGCTTCGGGACGCTCGAATACTGGTTCTCCACGATCAAGGTGTTCGCGATCATCGCCTTCATCGTCATCGCGGCGGGACTGGTGTTCTTCTCGGGCAACCCCGAGTACGGCGCGAAGAACTGGACTGCCGAGGGCGGGTTCATGCCGAACGGCATCTCGGGCATGTGGTTCGCGGTGATCGTGTCGATCTTCAGCTACCTGAGCATCGAGATGATCGCGGTCGCCGCGGGCGAGGCGAAGGAGCCCGAGAAGGCCGTGAAGACGGCGTTCCGGGCGACGATCCTGCGCCTCGTGATCTTCTACTTCTGCACGCTCACGCTGATCGTGTCGATCGCCCCCACGAGCGAGATCCTCGCGGGCGGCAGCCCGTTCGTGACCGTCATGCAGGTGATCGGGATCCCGTTCGCCGACTCGATCCTGAACTTCGTGGTCATCATCGCGGCGCTCTCCGCCATGAACAGCCAGCTCTACATCTCGACGCGCATGATGTTCTCGCTGTCCCGCGCCGGCGATGCACCGCGCGTATTCGGAAAGGTGCGGCCGAACGGCACCCCGCTCAATGCGCTGATGCTCTCGACCGGCGGTATCGCCGTCGCCACCGTGATCTACGTGCTGAACCCGGAAGAGGCCTTCACGATGATGTTCGCGATCTCCATGTTCGGGGCGATGTTCACCTGGGGCATGATCTTCGTGACCTACCTGTTCTTCCGACGCAGGCTCGCCGCGCTCGGAGAGACGGAGAAGTACCGGATCCCCGGCTCGAGGGTGGCCGCGATACTCGGTGCGGCGATGATGCTCGCGATCATGATCTCGACGGCCTTCACGCAGGAGTTCAGGGCCACGCTGCCGTTCGGCGTCCCGGTGCTGGTGCTCACGGTGATCCTGTACTACGCGCTGCGCAAGCGCCGCGGGCCGGCGGGGGTCGAGCCAGAGTCGCTGCCGGCCCGGGATCGGGGCCAGGGCCAGGGCTCGTCGTCGGGAGCCGAGGGTCAGGTGTAATCGGCACCCGCTCCGAGCACCGGCTGCCAGGTACGATCGAGCGCCTCGCGGAACCAGCGCAGCCTCGTCTCCACTGGCTCGTCGGCCGGAACGCCGTCGATGCTCGTCACCGGGCGGATGCCGTGCAGCGCGTTCACCGCCCAGACCTCGTGCCCGGCGAGCTCGGCCGGGGTGAGGCGCCCCTCCGAGAAGGAGCCGGTGCGCCTGCGGTTCGGCTTGCGGCCGACGAGGCGCTGCTGCGCGGCCTCCCGCAGCAGGCCCTCGGTGACCGAGTCGACGCGGTCGGGGCGACTCCACGTCTCGGAGACGTAGCGCCCCGATCCGTCGGAGGCGTCGGTCCACCAGACGAGGCTCGTCGTGGCGCCCTCGAGCGCGCGCGCCTTGGGGTCGAGCAGCAGCGCCTCGGCCCCGAGCTCGCGGTTCAGCTCGGCGAGACGCCCGATGTTCGGGCCCTTGCGCCCGGCGTGCTCGAGGCGAATGCCGGGAGCCGTGCGCAGCTTGATCGTGTCGCTCAGCTCGGGCAGGGGGCGCAGCGCGAGCGAGAGCTCGGGATCGCCGCCGGCCCGCTCCGGCTCCCACAGCTCGATGCGGGGGAAGCCCTCGCCGTACTCCGAGATGCGGGCAAGTGCGTCGTCGAGGAACGCGTCGATGCGGTCGAGGAGCGCCGTGTCCGCTGCGCACCTGCCGGCGAAGAGGAAGGTCGCGGGACTGAACTCTCCCGAGGCGCGCAGCGCCGCGACGGCCTCGTCGTGGAGACGCCGGTTCTCGCGTTCCCGCTCCTCCGCACCGGGCAGCTGCCCGAGCGCGGCGCCTCTGAAGCGCTCGAGATGCCGGTCGAGCCCGCGCACCTCGGCTGCGCCCGTGCGGGGGTTCGCCCGCACGCGGAACGAGTCCGCGACGAGCAGCCGGCGTGTCGATGCTGCGCTCACGCGCTTCACTCTATCCCGGCGCGACCCGCCGCCGGTCGGTACAGCACGGCGCCGGTCGATACGGTGGTCGGGTGATCGAGCGGCGCGC
>JASGDX010000057.1:0-4950 GCA_047606985.1 Leucobacter sp.
GCGCGCGAGACCGTCGAGCGCGGCCAGGGCGAGCTCGCGGGCGCGCTCGACGGCGTCCGGGGCGGTCGCGGGATCCGGGCCGCCGCCCGCCGACTCAGTGTCCTCTCCCGCGCCCGCGCCGGCCGCTCCCGCAGCGTCGCCCGGGCCCGCCGATCCCGCCGCCTCCTCCGCGATGAGCGGCAGCAGCGCCTCGGCGAAGCGCGTCAGGTTCCACAGCGCGATGCCGGGCTGGTTGCCGTAGGCGTACCGGCCGAAGGCGTCGATGGAGCTGAACACGGTAGCGGGATCGTACGCATCCATGAACGCGCACGGCCCGTAGTCGATGGTCTCGCCCGAGATCGTCGTGTTGTCGGTGTTCATCACGCCGTGCACGAAGCCGACGAGCATCCAGGAGGCCACGAGCCGTGCCTGCGCCGCGATCACGGCCTTGAGCAGCCCGAGGTACGGGGCATCGCCCTCGGCGAGCCGCGGGAGGTGCCGCTCGATCGCGAAGTCGGCGAGCCGGCGCAGCAGTGCGGCGTCGCCCAGGGATCGCGCGTACTGGAAGGTGCCGACCCGCAGATGGCTGCTCGCCACCCGTGCGAGCACCGCGCCGGGCAGCGCGTCCAGCGACTCCTCGCGCACCACGCGCCGCCCGGTCGCCACGACGGCGAGCGCGCGGGTGGTCGGGATGCCGAGGGCGTGCATGGCCTCGCCCATGAGGTACTCGCGCAGCATGGGCCCGACCGCGGCGAAGCCGTCGGCGCCGCGGGCGAACGGCGTGCGGCCCGAGCCCTTGAGGTGCAGCTCGCGCGGGCGCCCCTGCGCGTCGTCGAGCTCGCCGAGCAGCAGCGCACGGCCGTCGCCGAGCCGCGGCGCGTACGCCCCGAACTGGTGGCCGGCGTACGCCTGCGCGACCGGGGCGGCGCCCTCCGGCAGCTCGTTTCCGAGTAGGAAGCGCACGCCGGCCTCGCCGCGCAGGCGCTCGGGATCGAGGCCGAGCTCGCGGGCGAGCGGCTCGTTCAGGCGCAGCAGCGTGGGATCCTCCGGCCGCATCGCCTCCCACGGCACCGCGAGCTCGGGGAGCGCGCAGGCGAAGGCGCCGCCCAGCGCAGGGGTGCGGCCGGCCGCGGCGATCCCGCGCATCTCGAAGCCCATGCTCCGAGGCTACGCTCTTCACCCCGCGCTCGGGAGCGCCCGGGAGTGCTCGGGAGCGCTCGATGTCGACCCTCTGCTTCTCTTCTCTGCCTCGCGAACGCAACACCCCTTCGCAGTGCGCCCCCATCCGACCGGCCCGGCCGGTCCCGCTCCGCCCCGGCCGCCCCCATCCGACCGGCCCGACCGGCCCCGCTCCGGCCCTCGAAACAGTCGAGTGAGCCGGTCATCGGACTTGTCGATACCTCGACGAGCCCAGCACGGCGGATGCACGGCGGATGCACGGCGGATCCGGGTCTCGGCACGCTCGACCGGCGGATCCGGCTCTGCTCTATCCGCGCGACCTCCCAGCAGGCACTCGCGGGGGCGCCGCATACCACTCGCCGGTGCTCGGCACCACGGGTGCCGTGCGTCGTACCCCGCGAGTAGGCTGGGCCGCGATAGGCAGGGGGTGGCATGAGCGGAAGCGGAAGCCGGATCGGGGCGCACCACGCGGGCGGGCGGCGCTGGCTGCGCGCGCTGCTGCCCGCCGCGCTCATCCTGATCTGGCTCGCGGCGGCCGGGATGGGCGGGCCGCTCTTCGGCAAGGTCGACGAGGTCTCCTCGAACGACCAGACCGCCTACCTGCCGGAATCCGCCGAGGCGACGGAGGCGCGAGAGGCGCTGGGCGGCTTCCTCGGCGACGACGCGATCCCAGCGGTGGTGGTGTTCTCGGTCTCCGGCGCTTCGGCCGGCGAACTCGGCGACGATCGCCTGGCCGAGCTGAGCGACGCGGTCGCCGACGCGGCGGGCCCCGATGGCGTTCCCGGCATCGGCGGGGAGGCCTCTCCGGTGATCCCCTCCGACGACGGTCTCGCGGCGCAGGCCTTCGTGCCGATCGACGCGTCCGCCGACGTGTCCGACGCCGTCTCGGCGCTCGGCGAGGCGCTGCGGGAGGCGGCCCCCGATGGCGTCGCGGTGCACGTCACGGGCCCGGCGGGGTTCACCGCCGATCTCGTTGCGGCGTTCGCCGGGATCGACGGCGTGCTGCTGCTCGTCGCCGTGCTCGCGGTGCTCGTGATCCTCGTCGTCGTGTACCGCTCGCTGCTGCTGCCTCTGGTGGTGCTCGGCACCAGCCTCTTCGCGCTCTGCACCGCGCTGCTCGTGGTGTGGCACCTCGCCGACGCCGGCGTGCTGCTGCTCAGCGGGCAGACGCAGGGCATCCTCTTCATCCTGGTGATCGGCGCGGCGACCGACTACTCGCTGCTGCTCGTCGCGCGCTTCCGGGAGGAACTGCGCGTGTCGCGGGATCGCGGGGACGCGATCGCCGCCGCGGTGCGGGGCTCGTTCGAGCCGATCGTCGCCTCGGGCGGCACCGTGATCGCCGGGCTGCTGTGCCTGCTGCTCAGCGATCTGAAGTCGAACAGCACGCTCGGCCCGGTGGCCTCGATCGGCATCGTCTTCGCGATGCTCGCGGCGCTGACGCTGCTGCCGGCGCTGCTGTTCGTCTTCGGACGCGCGGCGTACTGGCCGCGCCGGCCCCGGTACGAGCCAGACGTCGTGCGCGAGGAGCACGGCATGCCGAGCCGGGGCGTCTGGCCGCGGGCGGCGCGCTTCGTGCGCCGGCGCCCCCGCGCCATCTGGATCGTCACCGCGCTCGCACTGGCGCTGGGCGCTGCAGCGGTACCGCAGTTGCAGGCTCAGGGCGTGCCGCAGTCGGACCTCGTGCTGGGCGCCTCCGAGGCGCGCGACGGACAGGCGATCCTCGGCGAGCATTTCCCGGGCGGCTCGGGCAGCCCGGCCTACGTGCTCGTCGACGAACCGGACATGCAGGCCGCGGCCGACGCGCTGCTCGGCCACGACGGCGTGGAGAGCGTGTCTGTGACGAGCGCCGACTCGCCGAGCGGCGCGGCCCCGGTCACCTCCGAGGGTGTCCAGGCCCTCGGCCTGCCAGGCACCCCTGCCCCGGCACCCACGGTGAGCGACGGCCGCGTGCTGCTGCAGGCGACGCTGGCCGACGCCGCAGACTCCGACGCCGCCGCCGCGACCGTCGTGAGCCTGCGCGAGGCGCTGCGCGCCGATCCCGCGACCGCCGACGCCCTCATCGGCGGGGTCACCGCCACCGCCGTCGACACGAACGAGGCCTCGATCCACGACCGCGCGCTCATCATCCCGGTGGTGCTCGCGGTGATCCTCGTCATCCTCATGCTCCTGCTCCGCGCGATCGTCGCGCCGGTGCTGCTCGTGCTCACGACAGTGCTCTCCTTCGCCACGGCCCTCGGGGTCGCGGCCCTCGTGTTCAACGGGGTCTTCGATTTCCCGGGCGCCGATCCGGCCGTGCCGCTGTACGGCTTCGTGTTCCTCGTAGCGCTCGGCATCGACTACAACATCTTCCTCATGACGCGGGTGCGCGAGGAGTCGAGGGCGCACGGCACCCGCGACGGCGTGCAGCGCGGCCTCGCCATCACGGGCGGCGTCATCACCTCGGCCGGCCTGGTGCTGGCGGCGACCTTCGCGGCGCTGTCGGTGATCCCGATCCTGTTCCTCGCGCAGATCGCGTTCATCGTGGCGTTCGGAGTGCTGCTCGACACCTTCGTGGTGCGCTCGCTGCTGGTGCCGGCGCTCGCCATCGACATCGGGCGGGCGATCTGGTGGCCGTCGCGGCTGCAGCGGGAAGGCGGCGCGGATCCGGGTCGGAATTCCGCAGTGGAGCGGCGCAGCACTGCGCCGAAGTGACCCGGATCGCGAAGGCGGCGATGGCGTTGGCGGCGGCGTTGGAGTTGGAGGAACGGTGAAGGGCAGGAGGGACGCATGACGAAGCAGCGGAATGAGGCGCGGGATCGGCGCGGAGCCGGCCGGCGGGTGGTGCTGGCGGGCGGATCGGGCCTGATCGGCGGGGCGCTCGAGTGGGAGCTACGTTCCCGCGGGTTCGGGATCACCCGCCTCGTGCGGCGACCGCCCCGCACCGACGACGAGGTCGAGTGGCTCACCGACGGCGACCGCCTCGACCCGTCGGTGCTCGAGAGCGCCGACGCCGTCGTCTGCCTGAACGGGGCGAGCATCGGGAAGCTGCCGTGGACGCCCGCGTACCGCCGCGAGCTGCGGGAGTCGCGCCTGATCCCGACCCGCGCGATCGCGACCGCGCTACGCGAGCTCGGTGCGAGCGGCGGCGAGGCCCCGGCCTTCCTCAGCGCCTCGGCGGTGGGCTTCTACGGCGACCGCCCGGGGGAAGAGCTCGACGAGACGAGCGGCCCTGGCGGCACCTTCCTCGCCGAACTCTGCGTCGAGTGGGAGCGCGAGGCTCGCGCCGCCGGGTCGGCATCGCGCGTGGTGCTGCTGCGCACCGCTCCCCTGCTGCACCGGCGCGGCGTGCTCAAGCCGCTGCTGACGCTGACCCGCCTCGGACTCAGCGGCCCGCTGGGGCGCGGCACGCAGATCTGGCCGTGGATCTCGCTCGACGACGAGGTGCGGGCGATCCGGCATCTCGTCGACGCCGATGTCGAGGGGCCGGTGAACCTCACCGGCCCGGTCTCCGCCTCTGCCTCCGAGACGGGCCGCGAACTCGCCCGGGCCATGCACCGGCCCTATGTCGTGCCGGCCCCCGCGTTCGCGCTGCGGCTCGCACTCGGGCGCGACGCCGCCGACTCGCTGCTGCTCGCCGACGCGCGGGTGCGGCCCGCCGTGCTGGAGCGTACGGGCTTCTCGTTCGAGCAGCGCACGGTACGAGAGACGATCGCCGCCGCGCTCTCGGAGTAGGCGCAGCGGCGATCGGAGGCGGGAGGAGCGGGCGGCTCAGTACTCGTCGTAGTGGTCGCCGTGCGCGGCGTGCTTGCGGCC
>JASGDX010000058.1:0-6401 GCA_047606985.1 Leucobacter sp.
CCGTCCTCGCCCAGCGCGACCGAGTCGTGCGTCCAGACGAAGATGCTCGGGATGCTCATGAGGGCCGCGAGACGCACCGCGGGCCGCATGTAGTCGGCGAACTGCAGGAAGGTGCCGCCGTAGCTGCGGGTCTTGCCGTGCAGCTGGATGCCGTTGAGGATGGCGCCCATGGCGTGCTCGCGGATGCCGAAGTGCAGCACGCGGCCGTAGGGGTCGCCCTGCCAGCTCGACGTGGAGTGCTCGGCGGGCACGAACGACGGCACGCCCGGGATCGTGGTGTTGTTGGAGCCGGCGAGGTCGGCGGATCCGCCCCACAGCTCCGGCATGATCGGGCCGAGCGCCGCGAGCACCTTGCCGCTCGCCGAGCGGGTGGCGATGCTCTCGCCCGGCTCGAAGGCCGGCAGCGCCTCGAGCGCGCCCTCGGGCAACTGCCGCGCCTCGACGCGGTCGAAGAGGGCCTTGCGCTCGGGGTTCGCCTCGGCCCACGCGTCGAAGCCGCGCTGCCACTCGGCCCGCTTCTCGGCGCCGCGCCGCACGGCCTCGCGGGTGTGCTCGATGACCTCCGGCGCCACGGCGAAGTGCTGCTGGGGATCGAATCCGAGCGCCGTCTTGAGGCCCGCGAGCTCCTCGGCCCCGAGCTTGGCGCCGTGGATGCCGCCGGTGTTCTGCTTGCCGGGCGAGGGCCAGCCGATGATGGTCTTCAGGATGATGAGACTCGGCTTCGAGGTCTCGGCCTGCGCGGCCTCGATCGCGCGGTGCAGCTCGGCGACGTCCTCGACGTAGGCGCCGGTCTTCTTCCAGTCGACCTGCAGCACCTGCCAGCCGTAGGCCTCGTAGCGCTTCGCCACGTCCTCGGAGAAGGAGATGTCGGTGTCGTCCTCGATGGAGATCCGGTTGGAGTCGTAGATCGCGATGAGGTTGCCGAGCTCCTGGTGCCCCGCGAGGCTCGACGCCTCGGAGGTGACGCCCTCCTGCAGATCGCCGTCGCCGGCGATCACGTAGATGTGGTGGTCGAAGGGGCTGGTGCCCGGAGCCGCATCGGGGTCGAAGAGGCCGCGCTCGTAGCGGGCGGCGTAGGCGAAGCCCACGGCCGAGGCGAGGCCCTGGCCGAGCGGACCGGTGGTGATCTCGACGCCCGCGGTGTGCCCGTACTCGGGGTGCCCCGGGGTCTTCGAGCCCCAGGTGCGCAGCGACTTCAGGTCGTCGAGCTCGAGGCCGTAGCCGCCCAGGTAGAGCTGCACGTACTGCGTGAGCGAGGAGTGCCCCACCGAGAGGATGAAGCGGTCGCGGCCGATCCACTTCGGATCGGCGGGGTCGTGCCGCATCACCTTCTGGTGCAGCAGATAGGAGACGGGGGCCAGGCTGATCGCCGTGCCGGGGTGTCCGTTGCCGACTTTCTCGACCGCGTCCGCCGCCAGCACGCGCGCGGTGTCGACCGCCCGGTCGTCGAGCTCATCCCAATGCAGTTCGTTTCCCAAGGCTCACCTTTCAGACGCCGGTACCGGGCGCGATCGCGCTCGCCCGATCAATCCTACTGGCAGCGCCGGGAACAGTGGCGGGTAACATGGGAGGTGATGTCCACGCAGATCCCAGCCAAGTCCCAGGCCGCCGCGGCCCGGTCGCGCCCGTCGTTCGGCCGCACCGTCAAGAACTACGTGGCGCTCACGAAGCCGCGGGTCATGGAACTGCTCCTCGTGGTCACGGTGCCCGCGATGATCCTCGCCGAGGGCGGCCTCCCCGATCTGCGACTGGTGCTGGCCACCCTGATCGGGGGCGCGATGAGCGCGGGATCCGCGGGCGCCTTCAACTGCTACATCGACCGCGAGGCCGACCGCCTCATGAAGCGCACCAAGAACCGCCCGCTCGTCACGGGAGAGATCACCGACCGCAACGCGCTGATCTTCGCCTGGGTGCTCGGCGTGCTGTCGATCGCATGGCTGTACGCGACCACCAACTGGCTGGCCGCGGGGCTCGGCTTCGCCGCGATCTTCACCTATGTGGTGGTGTACACGATGTGGCTCAAGGGCCGCAGCGAGCAGAACATCATCTGGGGCGGGATCGCGGGATGCTTCCCGGTGCTCATCGGCTGGGCCGCCGTGACGGGGGATCTGGACTGGCCGGCGTGGGTCTTCTTCCTCATCATCTTCCTCTGGACTCCGGCGCACTACTGGCCGCTCTCGATGCGCTACCGGGAGGACTACGCCGCCGCCGGCGTGCCCATGCTCGGCGTGGTGCGGGGCCGCGCGACCGTCGGGCTGCAGGTGATCCTGTACACCTGGGCGACGGCGGCCTCGAGCCTGCTGCTCATCCCGGCGCCCGGCATCGGCTGGCTCTACGCCGTGGTGGCCGTGATCGCCGGGGGCTACTTCATCCTGCAGGCGCACCGCCTCTACGGCAGCGCGATCCGCGGGCAGGAGGGGAAGCCGATGCAGGTCTTCCACGGCTCCATCACCTACCTATCGGTGATCTCGCTCGCCATCGCGATCGATCCGCTGCTGCCGTTCTGAACGGATCCTTCTGCTCGCTCCTTCTGCCCGCTCGCTCCTCTTGCGAATCGGGGACGGGAACGGTCGTTTCCGGAGCTGTATGACGACCGTTCCCGTCCCCGATTCCGCCGCGATCCGACTGCCGCGACGGGGAATAGGCTGAGGGGATGACCGACCTCGCGCCCGGGGGCCGATTGAGCCCGCCGAAATCAAGGACCCGGGTTTCGACGAGCTCAACCGGCGCCGGGGGATTTCCCCGTAGCCGCGGCGAGCCCGACGAGCAGCGGGCGCGCCATCAGGCCTCGGGAGGCACCGCGACCGGGCGCTTCAGCCGCAGCACCACCACGGTCATGGAGGCCGCGGCGAGCGAGGCGAGCACCATGTGCACCCCGACGGCGAGCGGGGGGAGCCCGCTGCGCGCCTGGTAGACGCCGACCGCGATCTGCACGAGCTCGACGGCGATCAGCGCGGCCAGCCAGGCGAGCGGCCGCAGCCGCGAGCGCGAGGCCCACACCACGAGCGCGAGGGTCAGCCCGAACAGGATGTAGCCGGGCCAGGCGTGGATGTGGGCGAGCAGCGAGGCGTCGAATCCGTCGCGCGCGATGTTCGCGTCGCCCGAGTGCGGGCCGGCTCCGGTCGTCAGTACGCCGACGAACACGGTGATCGCCATGAACAGGGTCGCCACGTGGGCGAGCACGGCGAACGGCTTCGGCACGGCGCGCTCGCGCGGCAGCGGCGGCTCGTGCAGGCGCACGAGGTAGGCGGCGGTGATGCAGACGAGCAGCAGCGAGACGATGTAGTGGAAGCCCACCAGGTTGGCGTCGAGGTGCATCCAGACGATGACCCCGCCGACGAGGGCCTGCAGCAGCACGAGCACGAGCACGATGGACGACAGCACGGTCAGATCGCGGCGCTCGGCGCGCAGGCGCCAGCTCAGGATCGCGACGAGCACCGCGAACAGGAGGATGGGTCCCGAGATGGTGCGGTTGCCGAACTCGATGAGCGAGTGGTAGCTCAGCTCCTCGGTGGGCACGAGGGATCCCGGAGCGCACAGCGGCCACTGCGGGCAGCCGAGCCCGGAGCCCGTGAGGCGCACCGCGCCGCCGGTCGCGATGATGGTCACGTTGAGCGCGAACGACGCCCACGCCGAGATGCGGAGCCACCGGGAGGGGGAGACCCGCTCGATCCCGCGCGGTGGTTCGACGGCAGCCGCAGATCGGGATGGGTTGCTCGCGCTTGACAACGCGTCTCCTTTCAGCCCTGGTGAGCCCCCATCACTAAGGGTCACCTACCCTGACAAGCGGCGGCCGAGGCTGTAGAATGGGAAGCTGTGGTTGCGTGCGGCGAACCGCCATCGGGTGCGAAGCACCGGATCGGCCGGTTCCGTCCGAAGCCCAGACTACTGCACCGCTGCAGGGCCAGGACTGTGTGCCCGAACGAATTCGCGTGCGCACACGGGGTCTGCCCGGCGAGACGAAGAATGAGGGAGGGATCATGCCAGAGGTACTGATCGACCGGCCCGAGCTGGAAGGCTTGGGCCAGTACGAGTTCGGCTGGCACGACAGCGACGAGGCGGGAGCTGCAGCGCAGCGCGGCCTCGACGAGCAGGTCGTGCGCAACATCTCGGGCCTGAAGCACGAGCCTGAGTGGATGCTGCAGCGGCGCCTCAAAGCCCTCCAGGTCTTCGGCCGCAAGCCGATGCCGGCCTGGGGCGCCGACCTCTCCGAGATCGACTTCGACAACATCAAGTACTTCGTGCGCTCCACCGAGAAGCAGGCCACCACCTGGGAGGAGCTGCCCGAGGACATCAAGGAGACCTACGAGCGGCTCGGGATCCCCGAGGCCGAGCGCCAGCGCCTCGTCGCGGGCGTCGCAGCCCAGTACGAGTCGGAGGTGGTGTACCACCAGATCCGCGAGGACCTCGAGAAGCAGGGCGTGCTCTTCCTCGACACCGACACCGCGCTGCGCGAGCACCCCGAGTTCTTCGAGGAGTACTTCGGCACCGTCATCCCCGCGGGCGACAACAAGTTCGCCGCGCTCAACACGGCCGTGTGGTCGGGCGGCTCCTTCGTGTACGTGCCGAAGGGCGTGCACGTCGAGATCCCCCTCCAGGCCTACTTCCGCATCAACACGGAGAACATGGGCCAGTTCGAGCGCACGCTCATCATCGCCGACGAGGGCAGCTACGTGCACTACATCGAGGGCTGCACGGCCCCCATCTACAAGAGCGACTCGCTGCACTCCGCGGTCGTCGAGATCATCGTGAAGAAGGACGCCCGCGTACGCTACACGACGATCCAGAACTGGTCGACCAACGTCTACAACCTCGTCACCAAGCGCGCGATCGCCGAGGAGGGCGCCACCATGGAGTGGGTCGACGGCAACATCGGCTCGAAGGTCACCATGAAGTACCCGTCGATCTACCTTGCCGGCGAGCGCGCGAAGGGCGAGACCCTCTCGGTCGCGTTCGCCGGGCCCGGCCAGCACCAGGATGCGGGCGCGAAGATGATCCACCTGGCGCCGCACACGAAGTCGTCGATCCTCTCGAAGTCGATCGCCCGAGGCGGCGGCCGCACCGGCTACCGCGGCGAGGTGCGCGTGGAGGCGAGCGCCCATCACGCCGCCAACTCGGTGGTCTGCGACGCGCTGCTCGTCGACACGATCTCCCGCAGCGACACGTACCCGGCCATCGACATCCGCACCGACGACGCCGAGCTGGGCCACGAGGCCACCGTGTCGCGCGTCAGCGAGGACCAGCTCTTCTACCTCAGGAGCCGCGGCCTCGCCGAGGAGGAGGCGATGGCGATGATCGTGCGCGGCTTCATCGAGCCGATCGCCCGCGAGCTGCCCATGGAGTACGCCCTCGAACTGAACAAGCTCATCGAGATGGGCATGGAAGGATCCGTCGGATGACGACCGAAGCCGTAGCAGAGAAGACCGCCCAGCACGGGCTGACCGCGCACTCCGACGGCGACTGGGCGAACCGCGTTCCTGTGCAGACCCGCTCAGATCGTCCCAAGTCCACCGACGCGGCTGACTTCGCGCGGGTCACCGGCCGCGAGGCGGTCTGGAAGTTCACCCCGGTCGCGAAGCTCGACGCGCTGCTGAACGGCGAGCTGGACGGCTCGCGCGTGCCGGTGTCCGTGACCGAGGCGCCCGGCGTGAACGCCGAGTGGATCTCGCGGAACGACGCGCGCATCGGCCGTGCGGGCATCCCCGAGGAGCGCGGAGCCGCCGCGGCGTGGAGCGCCTTCGGCGAGGCCCATCTCGTCACGGTGGGCGGAGAGGAGAAGGTCACCGCGATCGTCACCCGCGACTCGCTCGACGCCCGCCCGCGCGCAGCCCACACGATCATCGAGGCGGCGCCGCAGAGCGAGGGCCTGGTGATCATCGAGAACACGGGATCCGCGCAACTCACGGAGAACGTCGAGATCGTCGTCGGCGACGGCGCGAAGCTTACCGTCGTCTCGGTGCAGCAGTGGGCCGACGAGGCGATCCACCTCGCCGCGCACTACGCGACCGTGGGCCGCGACGCCTCGCTCACCCACATCGTCGTCTCGCTCGGGGGCGGGGTGGTGCGCCTCAACCCCTCGATCCACCTCGATCACGAGGGCGCGAACGGCGAAGCGCTCGGCGCCTACTTCGCCGACGCGGGCCAGCACCTCGAGCACCAGGTCTACATGGACCACGACGCCCCCCACACCCGCAGTCGCGTCACCTACAAGGGCGCGCTGCAGGGCGAGGGCGCGCACACGGTGTGGATCGGCGACGTGCTGATCCGCAACAACGCCACCGGCACCGACAGCTACGAGCAGAACCGCAACCTCGTGCTCAGCGAAGGCACCCGCGCCGACTCGATTCCGAATCTCGAGATCGAGACCGGCGACATCGAGGGCGCGGGCCACGCGAGCGCGA
>JASGDX010000059.1:0-6627 GCA_047606985.1 Leucobacter sp.
CGAGTTCGCCGGTCGCCGCCGCCAGCAGGTATCGGCTCAGCGGCGACTCGAAGCGCGCCAGCACCACCTGCGTCTCGGGGTCGCCGAAGCGCGCGTTGAACTCGATCACCCGCACGCCCTTCGACGTGACGATGAGGCCGCAGTAGAGCAGACCGACGAACGGCGTTCCCTCCGCCTCCAGTTGCCGCACGGTCGGCAGTGCGACGGTGCGGGTGATCTCCTCGACGAAGCCCCCGACGCCTCCCGGCAGCCACGGCAGCGGCGAGTACGCGCCCATGCCGCCCGTGTTCGGGCCCCGGTCGCCGTCGAAGATGCGCTTGTAGTCCTGAGCGGGGCTGAGCGGCAGCACGTCGTGCCCGTCGGCGAAGAAGAACAGCGACACCTCCTGCCCGTCCAGGAACTCCTCGATCAGCACATCGCCGTGCGGCGCCCAGGTCGCCACGTGCGCGAGTGCCGCGGCGCGATCCTCCGTGACGAGTACGCCCTTGCCGGCCGCGAGGCCGTCGGCCTTCACGACGTAGGGGGCTCCGAACTCATCGAGCACCGCGCCCGCCTCCTCGGCAGAGGCCACGCGCACCGCGCGGCCCGTCGGCACTCCGGCCTCGTCCATGATGCGTTTCGCGAACGCCTTCGACCCTTCGAGCTGCGCGGCCGCGGCATCGGGCCCGAACACCGGCACCCCTGCGGCGCGCAGCGGATCCGCCACACCGGCCACGAGGGGCGCCTCCGGGCCCACGACCACCAGATCGAAACCGCGATCCCGAACGAACGCCGCCACCTCGGCGGGATCCGCGTAGGCCAGCTCGGGGGTCTCCACCCCGCTCGCCGCGATGCCGGCGTTGCCCGGCGCGCAGACGATCTCGTGGGCGGGGCTCTCCGACTGCAGAGCGAGGACGATTGCGTGTTCGCGGGCACCCGGCCCCAGCACGAGGATCTTCACCGTTCCAGGATAGTCGGGGGCGGACCGGGCTGCGGGCCGACACTGCTCGAGCCTCCGGTTCGCCCCCGCCGAAACGCCAAGATTTTCCTGGGACAGTTTTCCCGAAACACCAAGATTTTCCTGGGAATGCTCTGGCGTCTCGGGAAAACCTTGTCGTCTCGGCGGGCATGGGGCCGTGCGGGGCGGGAAGGGCGCCGGCGCGGATGCACGGGTACCCTGAGATGACCATGGCGAAGCGCAGGATCTCCGAGAGCGACGGGCGGGCCGCACTGACCGCGGCCCTCGACGGCGACACCGGTCGGCAGACCGTCGCGACCGCCGTGCGCTACCTGCTCGAGGAGCTCGCCGAGCTCGCTCCGGGCAACTCCGTCGAGGTGCGGGTGCCGCCCTTCGGCGCCACCCAGTGCGTCGCGGGCCCCCGGCACACCCGCGGCACGCCGCCGAACGTCATCGAGACCGATCCCCAGACCTGGCTCTCCCTCGCGACGGGCGGGCTCGACTGGGATGCCGCGCTCGAGCAGGCCCGCGTGGTGGCTTCGGGATCCCGCGCCGACCTGCGCGGCCTGCTGCCCATCATGCGCAGTCCCCGGTGAACCCTCCCAGGCGGCTCCTGAGAGAATGGAGCCCATGAGTAGCGAAGCCCCCGAGCCGCAGCCACCGGAGCCGGCGCCAGAGGAGACCCAGCCCGAGCCGGCGGTCGAGTCGGTCGAGGTCGAGGTCGCTCTGCAGCGCTCCGTGAGGTACGGCCGCGTGGTCATCGGCGGGGCCGTGCTCGGCGCGGTGCTGGCGACGCTCGCCTGCCTGCTCTATCCGATCGCGGAGGACGCGGAGTACACGATGGGGCAGGCGGTCGGATTCTTCGCGGTGCTCGGAGGGGCGATCGGGCTCGGCGTCGGCGGCATCGTCGCGCTGGCGCTCGGGGCAGTGGCCAGGCGGAGGCGCGGAACCGGGGTCGCGATTCAGTCCGACGTGCGATAATCACCACATCACTATTCGATCGGAGTCGATCACATGCTTGGAAATCTCAGCGGATGGCATCTCATCGCCATTCTCTTCGTCATTCTGCTGATGTTCGGCGCGCCGAAGCTGCCGGGTCTCGCGAAGAGCCTGGGCCAGTCGATGCGCATCCTCAAGAAGGAGGTGAGCGGCGACGCCGAGACGCCGGAAGCGGGCAAGGCCGATCCCGATCAGCCGGGCTCGGGCAAGGCCGATAACGCCTCAAGCGCCGAGGGAGCATCCGAGTCCAAGCGGCTCGACGTGCCATAATGATCTGACGCCTACGATCGGAGCCCTCACGCCATGCTTGGAAACCTCTCCGGCCCTACTCTGCTGGTCATCCTCTTCATCGTGCTGCTGCTGTTCGGCGCGCCGAAGCTGCCGGGCCTCGCGAAGAGCCTGGGCCAGTCGATGCGCATCCTCAAGAAGGAAGTGGGCGGCGACGAGGCCAAGGCTGACACCGCGAACAGCGAGGCCGCGAGCTCGGCGACCACCGCTCCGGCCGAGCCGCAGACGCCGCCCGCGGCACCCCCGGCCGCCGACGCCGGGCCGGCTCTGGACGGCGGTGCGGCACCCGATAAGCCGCAGGCCTGATCCGCGCCGCTCAGCGCCGAACGGGTATCGCCCCGCTGCACCAGCAGCGGGGCGATACCCGTTTCACGGGGAGACGCTCAGCTCTCCTGAGTCTCCTCCACCCAGGCCAGGTACTCCTCGTCGATGCCGCCGGCGATGTACTCGCCGGTGAAGCAGCTCTGCTCGAGTTCGGTGACGCGATCCTGCCCCGCCATGATGGCGCGGTTCATTCCCTCGACGCTCATGTAGATGAGGTGGTCGGCGCCCAGCTCGGCCGCGATCTCCTCCGGGGTGCGCCCGTGGGCGATGAGCTCGCGCCGCGAGGGCATGTTGATCCCGTAGACGTGCGGGTACACGACGGGCGGGGCAGCGGAGGCGAAGATGACCGACGTGGCCCCGGCGGCCCGCGCCATCTCGACGATCTCGCGCGAGGTGGTGCCGCGCACGATCGAGTCGTCGACGAGCAGCACGTCCTTGCCCTTGAACTCGACGCTCATCGCGTTGAGCTTCTGGCGCACGCTCTTCTTGCGCACCGCCTGGCCGGGCATGATGAAGGTGCGGCCGACGTAGCGGTTCTTGAAGAAGCCCTCGCGGTACTCGACGCCGAGCCGCTGGGCGAGCTGCATGGCGCTGGGGCGGCCGGAGTCGGGGATCGGCATGACGACGTCGATGTTGACGCCCTCCAGCTGCTCGGCGATCTCCTCGGCGAGCACGTCCCCGAGCCGCAGGCGCGCGTCGTAGACGGAGATGCCGTCGATCACGGAGTCGGGGCGCGCGAGGTAGATGTACTCGAAGGCGCAGGGGACGAGGCGCGGGCTCTTCGCGCACTGCTGCGAGTACATCCAGCCGTCGGTGGAGATGAGGATCGCCTCGCCTGGCTCCACGTCGCGCACGATCTCGTAGCCGCCCGACTCGAGTACCAGGGACTCGGAGGCGACGACCCACTCGTCCTGGCCGTCCGCGCCGGTGCGGCGGCCGAGCACGAGCGGGCGGATACCGTGCGGATCCCGGAACGCGAGCAGTCCGTGACCGGCGATGAGCGCGATGGCCGCGTAGGACCCCTCGACCCGCTCGTGCAGTCGGGAGACGGCGTCGAAGACCTGCTTCTTGTCGAGCGACAGGCCCGTGATGCCGGCCTGCAGCTCGTTCGCGAGCACGTTGAGCAGCAGCTCGGTGTCCGAGTGGGTGTTGAGGTGCCGGCGGTCGACGTTGTAGAGCTCGGCGGTGAGCTCGCGGGTGTTCGTGAGGTTGCCGTTGTGCACGAGGATGATGCCGTAGGGGGCGTTCACGTAGAAGGGCTGCGCCTCCTGCTCCGCCGCCGCGGAGCCCCGGGTGGCGTAGCGCACGTGCCCGAGCCCCACGTGGCCGAGCAGGCTGCGCATGTCGCGCGTGCGGTAGGCCTCGCGCACCTGGCCCTTCGACTTCACCATGTGGAAGAAGTCGCCGTCGAGTGTCGCGATGCCGGTGGAGTCCTGGCCGCGGTGCTGCAGGAGGAGCAGGCTGTCGTAGATCTGCTGGTTGACGGGCTCGGACGAGACGATACCGACGATGCCGCACATAGCTGTTGTGTTCGCTCCCTGCAGGATGGGTGAGGCGTCGAGCAGACGCGATCTCTAGTCTCCCACAACGCACCGGTAGACTTGCCGGGTGAGCGAAAACTCCTCGAACAGCGCCTCGTCCGCCTACGCCCGGTCCGGAGTGGACACCGCGGCCGGGGATCTCGCCGTCGAACTGATGAAGTCGGCGGTCGCCCGCACCCATGGCCCCGAGGTGCTGGGGGGCGTCGGCGGATTCGCCGGGATGTTCGACGCGAGCGCGCTGCTCGGCTACCGGCGTCCGCTGCTGGCCTCCTCGACCGACGGTGTCGGCACGAAGGTCGCGATCGCGCAGGCCATCGACAAGCACGACACCATCGGCCAGGACCTGGTGGCGATGGTGGTCGACGACATCGTGGTGGTGGGCGCGAAGCCCCTCTTCATGACCGACTACATCGCCTGCGGCAGGGTGGTGCCCGAGCGCATCGCCGATATCGTGCGAGGGATCGCCGAGGCCTGCGAGGCCACGGGCACGGCGCTCGTGGGCGGCGAGACCGCCGAGCACCCGGGGCTGCTGGGCGTCGACGAGTACGACGTGGCCGGCGCCGCGACCGGCGTGGTCGAGGCCGACGAGATGCTGCAGCCCGCGCGGGTCGTCGACGGCGACGCGGTGCTCGCGATGGGGGCATCCGGCCTGCACTCCAACGGCTTCTCGCTGGTGCGGCGCATCCTCGCCGAGCGCGGCATCGGCTACGGCGACCGCAGCGATGAGCTCGGAGCGAGCTACGGCGAGGCGCTCCTCACGCCGACCGCGCTGTACACGGGCCCGCTGCTGCGCGTGCTCGCCGATCCCTCGCTCGACGGCGCGATCCACGTGCTCAGCCACGTGACGGGCGGCGGGATCGCCGCGAACCTCGCGCGGGTGCTGCCCCGCGGGGCGTGGGCCGAGCTCGACCGCGGCGCATGGTCGCCGCTGCCGGTGTTCCGGCACTTGGCCGATCTGGGCGGGTACTCGCTCGAGTCACTCGAGGGAGCCTGGAACCTGGGGATCGGCATGTTCGCGGTGGTCTCGGCCGATCGCGCCCCGCAGGTGGCTGCGGCGCTCACCGCCGAGGGGCTCGAGACCTGGGTCGCCGGCACGGTCTCGACCGCGGCGCGCGAGCTCGACGGCTTCGAGCAGGGCGCCAAGGGCGTCGACGGCGGCGCCGTGCGGCTCGTGGGCTCCTACGCGGAGTAGGGACTTCTCCGTCGGTCGCCGGCGGATATGAGAAACGCCCCGCTCGAGAGCGGGGCGTTTCTCACGTCTTCGGGTGCCAACGGCTACGAGGCGAGCACCTCGTCGAGCACCGCTCCGGCCTTCTCCTCGTCGGTCTTCTCGGCGAGCGCGAGCTCGGAGACGAGGATCTGACGAGCCTTCGCGAGCATGCGCTTCTCGCCTGCGGAGAGCGAACGGACCTCCTGGTCGCGGCGCCACAGGTCGCGCACGACCTCGGACACCTTGATCACGTCGCCCGAGGCGAGCTTCTCGAGGTTCGCCTTGTAGCGGCGGGACCAGTTGGTGGGCTCCTCGGTGAAGGGCGCGCGCAGCACCTCGAACACGCGCTCGAGGCCTTCCTGATCGATGACGTCGCGTACGCCGACGAGATCGCAGTTCTCCGCGGGGACCTCGATGGTGAGATCGCCCTGGTTGACCTGCAGCTTCAGGAAGATCTTCTCTTCTCCACCGAGCTTGCGCTTCTTCACCTCGATGATCTTGGCTGCGCCGTGGTGGGGGTAGACGACGGTCTCTCCGACCTCAAATTGCATCGAGTGGCTCCTTTACAGTCCAACCACTAGAATACCACACTTCTGTCGTACAGGGTTAGGCTTGCCTAAGCTGCATCCCATGCGGGATGGCGGTTATGATGGCTCCAAACTGTGATCGCCGTCGGCGGTGCAGGTCAGCGGAACCACGGCTCGGAGGACCACCTTGAAGATTCGGATCGCTTCGTCCATCGCACTCGCGGCCGCCATCGCGCTCGGCGCGACCGGATGCAGCCTGATCGCGCCGCAGGGCACCCTCGAGCACTACTCGCCGAGCGACGGCATCGACGTGCGCGTCGAGGGCGTCGACGTGCGCAACATCATGCTGGTCGCCGACGAGAGCGGCGAGAACTTCAATGTCGTGTTCGGCGCGGTCAACCGGACCGGTGAGGCGAAGGACGTGGCCATCAGCTTCTCGGGAGAGGGATCCCAGCAGGCCCGCGCCGAGTTCACGATTCCCACGGGCAACACCCTCTTCGGCAACCCCGACGGCGACGAGGCCCCAGTGGTCGTGTCGATCCCGGACCTGGCTCCCGGCGCGACCGTCACCGCCTACTTCCAGGCGGCGGGCTCCGAGGAGGTCGAGCGCAAGGTCCCCGTGCTCGACGGCACGCTCGCCGAGTACCAGCAGTACGTGCTCCCCGCCGGCTTCACCGAGGCAGATGATTCCCAGGCGGCCGAAGATCTCGAGGCGGCGGATCAGGCGGCCGATGAATCGAAGGTCGCCGACGACACCGAGGCCGAGTAGCCTTCCCGAACTGAAGCGCCCCGGAGGCCGTC
>JASGDX010000060.1:0-9885 GCA_047606985.1 Leucobacter sp.
CGCCCCACAGCGGGCCCGCGATCACCCCGAGCGGCGGCGCGCTCCCCTCGGCCGGAGGGTCGGCGGCGCCCGGGCACCTCGTCATCACCTCGGGAGTGGCCGGCGGCACCTCGATCGCCCTCGACGACGACGTGATCAGCATCGGCCGCAGCAGCGACTCCACCCTCGTCATCGTCGACGACTACACCTCCACCTACCACGCCCGCCTCGCCCGCCATGGCGAGCAGTGGATCCTCACCGACCTCGACTCCACCAACGGCACCCGCCTCGGCGGCGAGCGCATCACGCAGCCGACCCCGGTCCCGGCATTCACGCCCGTCACCATCGGCACGACCACCTTCGAGCTGAGGCCGTAGCGTGCGAGTGAGGTACGACAGCGCCATCGGCTCGCACGTGGGCATGGTGCGCTCGAACAACCAGGACTCCGGCTTCGCCGGCGACCACCTGTTCCTCGTCGCCGACGGCATGGGCGGCCACGCGGGCGGCGACGTCGCCTCCGCGATCGCAGCGAAGGAAATGGCGACCCTCGACCTGCCGCCGACGGGCAGCCCCGAGGCCACCACCAACACGCTGCGCACCGCGGTGCTCGACGCGAACGCGAAGCTGCGCGCGACGGTCAAGGACCGCCCCGAGCTCGCGGGCATGGGCACCACGTTCACGGGCTTCATCCCCGTCGGCGACAAGCTCGCCCTCGCCCACATCGGCGATTCCAGGCTCTACCTGCTGCGCGACAACCACCTGCAGCAGATCACCAAGGACCACACCTTCGTGCAGCGCCTCGTCGACAGTGGCAAGATCACCGAGGAGGAGGCGAAGACCCACCCGCGGCGCTCGGTGCTGATGCGCGTGCTCGGCGACGTCGATTCGTCCCCGCAGGTCGACACCGCGGTGCTCGACACCGCGCCGGGCGACGTCTGGCTGCTGTGCTCCGACGGCCTGTGCGGCTACGTCGAGGACCACGACATCGAGAAGATCCTGCGCCGGCGCACCTCCCTGCAGGGCGCCATCGACGCGCTCATCGACAAGAGCCTCGCCCACGGCGCGCCCGACAACGTCACGGTGGTGCTCGTCGAGACCGAGGCGGCCCCCGAGACCGACCCCGGCGCCACGATCGAGCTGCCCGCGCCCAACCGCCGCTTCGCCGGTTCCGCGGCGACCGCCCCCGACCTGCGCGACGGCGACACCTCGACCGCCCGCACCAGGCTCATGGGCCGGCGCCGGCTGGTGCGCCGCCCCCCGGTGGTGGCCGAGAGCCAGTTCGAGCCCCGCGTCGACGAGTACCTCGCCGAGCTCATGGCCGAGACGAGGCGCCGCAACCGCCGCCGCCGCGTGCTGTGGGCGCTCGGCGTCTTCGCGGTGCTGCTCGCCATCGGCGGCTCGCTGTTCTTCGGATACCAGTGGACGCAGAGCCGCTACTTCGTGGGCACGGACGGCGATACCGTGGTCATCTACCGCGGCGTGCAGCAGAACATCGGCTCGATCTCGCTGCACTCGGTCGCAGAGGACACGGAGATCCCGCTCACCGAACTCGACGGCCTCGAGCAGCGCCAGGTGACGCGCACCCTCGGCGCCGGATCCCTGGAGGAGGCGCGCGAGATCGTGATGCGGCTGGGGGTGCACAGCGATGAGTAGCCCCCGGACCGGCGAGCCCCGCACCTTCGAGAAGACCCGCACCAGCGAGACCGTGCTGCAGCGCATCACCGCGCTGCGAGCGCCCCGCAAGCTGCTGGGCCTGGAGCTGTCGCTGCTGCTGTTCGCACTGGCCGTCGGCGTCGCCGCGATCGTCATCATCGACCTCACCCTGGTGGGGCACGTCACCACGACGCTGCTGCCGATGGGCGCGGCGTACACGGTCGCCCTGCTCACCCTCCATTTCACGATCCGCAGGCTCGCGCCCGACGCCGATCCGCTGATCATGCCCATCGCGACGTTCCTGAACGTGCTGGGCGTCGCGATGATCTACCGCATCTCGTTCGACGAGCCGCTGTACCAGGAGCCCCGGGGCGACGCCGCCACGCAGCTCCTGTGGTCGACGCTCGCGGTGCTCGCCGCCGCCGCGGTGCTCTGGATCGTGCGCAAGCACATGGTGCTGTTCCGCTACACCTACCTCACCGGCCTGGCGGCGGTGGTCCTCCTGCTGCTGCCGATGCTGCCGGGCATCGGCCAGAACATCAACGGCGCGCGGGTGTGGATCCACATCGGCTCGTTCTCGTTCCAGCCGGGCGAGATCGCGAAGATCCTCCTCGCGATCTTCTTCGCCGGATACCTGGTGCGCAACCGCGACTCGCTGGCGATGGTGGGCAGGAAGGTGCTCTGGATCCGCTTCCCGCGGGCGAGGGATCTCGGCCCGCTGCTCGTCTTCTGGCTTGCCGCGATGTCGGTGCTGGTGTTCCAGCGCGACCTCGGCACGTCGCTGCTGTACTTCGGGCTGTTCCTGTCGATGCTGTACCTGGCGACCGGCCGCATCGGCTGGCTGATCCTCGGCATCGGCCTGTTCCTCGTGGGCGGGTTCGCGGCGAGCCAGACCCTCGACTACGTCAACAAGCGGTTCACCAACTGGCTCGATCCCTTCGCCGACCCGCACGGGGCGAGCTTCCAGATGGTGCAGGGGCTCTTCGGCATGTCCAACGGAGGCATGACCGGCACGGGCTTCGGTCAGGGGTACCCGAGGGTCACCCCGCTCTCCTTCAGCGACTACATCATCCCGAGCCTCGGCGAGGAGCTCGGCCTCATCGGCCTGTTCGTGGTCCTCGGCGCATACCTGCTGCTCGTGGGCCGCGGCCTGCGCATCGGCTTCGCGGGCCAGGACGACTTCGGCAAGCTGCTCGCCTCGGGCCTCGCCTTCACCATCGCGCTGCAGGTGTTCATCGTAGTCGGCGGCGTGACTCGCGTGATCCCGCTCACCGGCCTGACGGCGCCGTTCCTCGCGGCCGGCGGTTCGTCACTGGTGTCGAACTGGATCATCATCGCGCTGCTGATCCTGCTCTCCAATTCGGTGCGCAACCGACCGAAGCTGGTGATCCGCTCGTGAACAAGCAGTTGAAGTTCATCTCCCGCACCGTGTTCGGCATGTTCCTGGTGCTGTTCTTCGCGGTGACCATGATCCAGTTCGTGCAGGCCGACGAGCTGCGCGGGAACGAGCTGAACGGTCGCACGCTCACGAACAGCTACAAGGTGGAGCGGGGCTCGATCCTCGTCGACGGGGATCCCGTGGCCTACTCCACTCCCACCGGCGACTCGTACCGCTTCGTGCGCCAGTACTCCGACGGCGCGCTCTACGCCCCCGTGACCGGCTACTTCTCGCATACGCAGGGCATGACCGGACTCGAGTCGGCGATGAACCAAGATCTCTCGGGCATCGGCAACGCGCAGTTCTTCACGCGCATCATGAACACCCTCAACGGCGTCGAGCCGCAGGGCAGCTCGGTGGAGACCACGATCGACCCCAAGGCGCAGGAGGCCGCGGCCGCCGCGATGACCGAAGGCGGCTTCGAGGGCGCCGTCGTGGCGGTCGAGCCGAAGACGGGCAAGATCCTCGCCATGGTGTCGACGCCCAGCTTCGACCCCAACGCACTGTCGTCGAACAGCGACGCCGACATCATCGCCAACTATCGGCAGCTGGAGGAGGATCCCTCGCAGCCGCTGCAGAACCGCGCGATCGCGGGCGACCTGTACCACCCGGGGTCGGTGTACAAGCTGGTGTCGGCCGCTGCTGCGATCGAGGCGGGCGAGGCCACGCCCTCCACCGAGTTCGCGAACCCCTCGGCGCTCACGCTGCCGCAGTCGACGCACGAGATGCAGAACGCCTCGCGCACCTCGTGCGGCTCGGGCGAGAAGGCCACCCTCGAGCAGGCGATCGTGATGTCGTGCAACATCCCCATCGCCGAGATGGCGATGAAGATGGATCAGAGCGCGATCCCGGACATGGCGCACGCCTTCGGCTTCGATCAGGATCTCTCCATCCCGCTCGCCGTCACGCCGAGCAAGTCCCCCGTGCCCCAGGACAAGGCGCAGACCGCCCTCTCGTCGATCGGTCAGCTCGACGTGCAGGTCACGCCGCTGCAGGTCGCGATGGTGTCGGCCGGCATCGCCAACGAGGGCACGGTGATGAAGCCGTACCTCGTCGAGAAGGTCATCACCCCCGATCTGCGGGTCGAGAAGGAGTACTCGCCCGAGGAGTTCTCGAAGCCGATCTCGGAGAAGACCGCGGAGGCCATCGCTGGCATGATGGAACACGGCGTCTCCACCCCGGAGGGGCTCGCGCAGAATGCGGGCATCGAGGGCGTGCGGGTCGCGGGCAAGACGGGCACCGCCGAGAACGGTACGGACGAGAACGGGAATGACCTTCCCTTTACGCTGTGGTTCACGGGCTTCGCGCCGGTGGACGACCCGCAGGTGGCGGTCGCGGTGGTGATCGCCGACGGGGGCGGCGAGACCTACGGATATGAGGGCGGGTCGTTCGACCTTCCCACGGCAGTCGGAAAACGAGTAATGGAAGCGGTGTTGAGCGAATGAGGCCAGCGGCAGGTATCACATTCGGCGGACGCTACGAGCTCAGCTCGCGGATCGCCGTCGGTGGCATGGGCGAGGTGTGGCGGGCGACCGACAGCATCATCGGCCGCACCGTCGCCATCAAGATCCTCAAGGACGAGTACATGGGGGATCCGGGATTCCTCGAGCGCTTCCGCGCCGAGGCCCGTCATGCCGCGCTCGTCAGCCACGAGGGCATCGCCAACGTCTTCGACTACGGCGAGGAGCAGGGCTCCGCCTACATCGTCATGGAGCTCGTGCCGGGAGAGCCGCTGTCGGCGATCATCGAGCGCGAGGGCCGCCTCCCCGCGAACCGGGTGCTCGGGATCGTGGCGCAGACCGCCACGTCGCTGCAGGCCGCGCACGATGCCGGCCTGGTGCACCGCGACATCAAGCCGGGCAATCTGCTCATCACGCCCGAGGGGCGCGTGAAGATCACCGACTTCGGCATCGCGCGGATCGCGGATCAGGTGCCGCTCACCGCCACCGGCCAGGTGATGGGCACGGTGCAGTACCTCGCGCCCGAGCAGGCGAGCGGGCACACCGCCACCGCGGCGACCGACATCTACTCGCTCGGCGTGGTCGCCTACGAGTGCCTGGCGGGCAAGCGCCCGTTCACCGGCGAATCGCAGGTGGCGATCGCGATGGCGCAGATCAACGACACCCCGCCGGATCTGCCGGCCGACGTGCCCGAGCCCGTGCGCAACCTCGTGATGGCGTGCCTCGCGAAGGATGCCGCCGGCCGACCGCAGACGGCGGCCAAGCTCGCCCAGGCCGCCACGGCCCTTCACCGCGGCGATGTGCGGCTCGCCGCGAGCTACGTGCCGCAGGTGCTGGGCGACGCACTGCCCGCGACGACGGCGATGCCGCAGACCGCCGGGAGCGGGGACGCGGCGACCACCGCCCTGCCCGCGACGACGGCGCTCCCCGGCCAGCAGCCCGGGCCCCTCGTCGAGGAGGAGGCCGATCCCGCAGCCGAGGGGGCCGGCAAGGAGGCCGGCAAGAAGAAGCGCAGCCGCTGGACGTGGCCGCTCATCACCCTCCTGGTGCTGCTCCTGATCATCGGCGGCGGCACGGCCTTCGCCCTGCTCAACGGCGGCGGCGAGAAGTCGGAGCAGACCACCACCAGCGCCACCACGAAGAGCCCGACGAAGACGACGACCGAGACGGCCGAGACGACCGGGGAGATCGTCCTCGACGAGCTCGAGGGCAAGACCTACGACGAGGCGGTCGCCTACCTGCAGGGCCTCGGCTTCACCAACATCGCCCAGCCCCAGGACGGCGCCCAGGTGCCCGACGATCAGGCCGGCAAGGTCTCCGACGTCAACCCCAAGGGCACCAAGGTGCCGTTCGACGAGCAGATCGTGCTCACCGTCGACATCCCCTTCGACCAGATCGGCGATCCGGCCGCCCCGACCGGCCCCGACACCGTGACGGTGGGCGACTCGTTCGCGATCCAGGGCTTCTCATCGAGCTGCCCGACGGGTCTCACCATCGGCGCCTACGACGTGCAGATCAGCGACACGTCGCTCGCCCGTCTCACCAGCCCGGCCTCGCAGAGCGGCGCGCAGATCGAGGCTCTCGCCGCCGGCACCGTCACCATCACCTACACCTACACCTGCGAGGGGGCGCAGCAGCGCACCTCCCCGACGTCCGGATCCCTCGAGGTGACCATCTCCGAGGCGTCCTCGGACAGCGACTCGCAGTCCGACTCGGACAGCAGTCAGGGCAGCTCGAGCTCGAGCAGTGCGCAGAGCGACTCGGACAGCAGTGGTAACTGATCGATGCGGCGGGATCGTCCAGCCCCGGTCCCGATAAACTTGGAGGCATTCGTTGAGCGCGGAAGAGGTGACCATGCCAGACACGACCGATGGTCGCGGCGGTGAGCAGCGCGTCCTCGCCGGCCGCTACGCCATCGGCGAGTTCGTGGGGCAGGGGGGCATGGCCACCGTGTACCGGGGCACCGACACGAAGCTCGGGCGCCAGGTCGCCATCAAGGTGATGAAGGCCGATCTCGCCGGTGACGAGCAGTTCCGCTCCCGCTTCCGTCAGGAGGCCCAGTCGGCATCGCGCATGGCTCACCCCACCGTCGTGCGCGTCTTCGACGCGGGCGACGACCTCATCCAGACCGCGGAGGGCCCGAAGCGTCTCCCCTTCATCGTGATGGAGTACGTCGAGGGCACCAACCTGCGCCAGCTCGTCTCCGAGGGCGGGCTGTCGCAGACCGAGGCCTGCCGCGTCGTCGACGCCGTGCTCACCGCGCTCGAGTACTCGCACCGTGCTGGCATCGTGCACCGCGATATCAAGCCGGCCAACATCATGATCACCAAGACCGGCCAGGTCAAGGTAATGGACTTCGGCATCGCCCGCGCCGTCTCCGAGACGTCTTCGACCCTGCAGCAGACCACCGCGATCCTCGGCACCGCCGCCTACTTCTCGCCGGAGCAGGCGAAGGGCGAGTCGATCGACGCCCGCACCGACCTCTACTCCACGGCCGTGCTGCTCTACGAACTGCTGGCCGGCGACGTGCCATTCCGCGGCGACACCGCCGTCGCCGTCGCCTACCAGCACGTCAGCGAGCGGCCCAAGCCGCCGAGCGACCGCAACCCCGCCGTGCCGCCCGAGCTCGACCGCGTGGTGCTGTACGGTCTCGCGAAGGACCGCTCGAAGCGATTCCAGTCGGCCTCCGAGTTCCGCGACGCCCTGCGCATCGCCGCCAGCGGCAAGATGCCGAAGCTCGCGGTGCAGCAGCAGGACACCGTGCTGTTCTCCGGCGGAGAGGAGGTGTCGGAGTCCGATCTGGCGCTGCGCCAGCTCTCCGAGGGCGGCGTCACGCGCACGCAGAACCGCCCGCCGGTCATGTGGACCTGGGCCGCGATCCTCACCGTCGGCGCCGTGATCGTCGCCGTCGTGTTCTGGCTGGTCACCCTGGCGCCCCAGCAGTTCGTGCCCGACAGCTCGCGGGAGGTGCCCGCGCTCGCCGGCGTGGAGCGCGCGGAGGCGATGGAGCAGCTGCAGAAGGCCGGCCTGGTCCCGGTGCCCGTCGAGCAGGTCAGCGACGAGGTCCCCGCCGACCACGTCATCTCGACCGACCCCGAGAAGGGCACGATGCTCACGGTCGGCGAGAACATCACCATCTACATCTCGACGGGGCCGGAGCGGGCCCCGGTGCCCGAGCCCAAGCGCATGAGCATCGACGAGTACAAGGAGGCACTCGCCGATCTCGGCCTCACCGTCGGCCTCGAGGTCAGCGTCGACGATCCGGTGGAGCCCGCCGGGCGCGTCATCGAGGTCACCCCGGCTCCCGGCACCGAGCTGGCCTCGGGCGAGAGCGTCGAGGTGAAGGTCTCCAGCGGCAAGGTGCAGGTGCCCGACGTCACCGGCCAGCCGCTCGAGGTCGCGCGGGCGCAGCTCAACGGCAAGGGCCTCGACGTCACGTACTCGACCGATCTCGACTGCTCTGCAGCTGGCAGCTTCCCGGTGAACTGGCAGTCGCTCGTCGGCGAGCAGCCGCAGGGCGCCGCCCTCGAGATCACCTACTGCTCCGGCTGAGCCCGTCGCCTCCGGCTGAGCCCGTCGGCCTCCGGCTCGCGCCTGGAGCGATCCGGAGGCCAGGCAGACGATCCCTGATCAGCGCTTGAGCAGCGGGGACAGCGAGGCAGCCACCTCGGGCGCGTTGCTCAGTCCCACCACGCCGAGCCAGTTGCCCAACTGCCGGTAGCCGCCCTCGGTCAGCACCGACT
This sequence comes from Leucobacter sp., assembly GCA_047606985.1. Taxonomy (GTDB): domain Bacteria; phylum Actinomycetota; class Actinomycetes; order Actinomycetales; family Microbacteriaceae; genus Leucobacter. The sequence continues at coordinate 8,274 of JASGDX010000060.1, forward strand.
CGGGATGGTACTGCACGCCGTAGATGGGCAGCTCGCGGTGGCGCAGCGCCATCACGATGCCGCTCTCGGTCTCGGCCGTGATCACGAGCGAGTCGGGCACGGTGTCGCGCACCACGGCGAGCGAGTGGTACCGCGTGGCGTTGAACTCGGGATCGACGCCGGCGAAGAAGGCGTCGCCCGTGTGGCGCACCCGCGAGATCTTCCCGTGCATCAGCTCCTCGGCGTGCGTCACGGTCGCCCCGAGCGCCTCGGCGATGGCCTGGTGGCCGAGGCAGACGCCCAGCACGGGCACACCGGTGCGCAGCGCGAGGCCCACCATCGGGATCGAGACGCCCGCGTCGGCGGGGGTGCCCGGACCCGGCGAGATCAGCACGCCGTCGTACTCCTCGACGAGGCGCTCGAGCTCGCCCGTGCTCACCTCGTCGTTGCGGATGACGCGCGTCGTCGCTCCCAGCTGCTGCAGGTAGCCGCTGAGCGTGTAGACGAAGCTGTCGTAGTTGTCGATGATCAGAATGCTCGTCATGGTCCGACCGTCGCCTCCTCTTCATGGAAATGCAATGCCGCCCACGGGTACACGTAGGCGATGAGCGCGTAGACGAGTGCCGCCGCGACGAGCAGCAGCACGATCACCCGCAGCCAGGCGGGGCCGGGAAAGAAGCGCCAGAGCAGTGAGAGCATCAGCTTTCCCGATCCCCTCTGGGAGCCTGCGTCTCCGCCATCGCCGGGTTGAGCTCGATGAGCTCGGCCGGCGGCCCGTCGGCGTGGGGCTGGAAGCCCTCGAACACCGAGTAGGCGATGGCTCGCTCGTCGCTGCCCGCCAGCTTCGGGTGGCAGGTGGTCATCGTGAGGATCCGATCCTCGCCGGGGGCGCCCTCGAGCCGCGGGAAGGGGTTGAGCACGTCGACCTCGTCCGGCAGCACGTACTCGATGTCGCGGAAGCGGTAGGTGTACCAGCCGTCGGCGGTCTCGATGAACAGCGGGTCGCCCACGCGGAGGCTCATCACCTCGCGGAAGGAGTTGATGAGCGGGCCGGAGCGGTGGCCGGCGAGCGCGAAGTTGCCGGGCTCGCCGGGCAGCTGCGTGCTCTCGTAGTGCCCGATGCCCTTGTCGTCGAGGTTGAGCACGGTCCACCAGTCGGTCGTCTCGGCGACCCGGTTGGCGTAGGCGGTGCCGAAGGCGGGAGCGTGCAGCACAGCGAAGACCTCCGCGACGGCCGGCTTCGCGGTGACCGGGATCTCGCCCCGCGCCACCGGCTCCGCCCCCGCAGCCCAGCGCGCCGAGTCCTGCGCCGAGAGCTCCTTCTGCTTCGCGGTGACGCCGACGCCGGTGTGCCAGGGCTGCCACACGATGTAGCCGAGCACGCCGAGACCGCCGAGCAGCAGCAGCTCGCCGATCACCGTGAGCGGGCTCAGACGAGCCCGCCTGCGGCGTTCCCTCCGAAGCTCGTTCACCCCCATATTCTACGCAGCGGGTGCTGAGACGGAGGCGTGAGCGAGGCCGCGGAGAGGCACCCCGGCCGGAATCCCGGTAGACTCGTCCCCATGGCAGCAGCTGCGTAGAATATGGGGGTGAACGAGCTTCGGAGGGAACGCCGCAGGCGGGCTCGTCTGAG
>JASGDX010000061.1:0-3130 GCA_047606985.1 Leucobacter sp.
AGCGGCTTCCCCACGACGACCGCGCCGGAGATCTTCACCGCGCCGATCTGCACCGGGGCCTGCTGCTTCGCGACCGCGGCGGTCTCGACGGATGCGCCCTGCACGGCCCCGGCCTCGCGCACCCGGTTCGCCTCCCAGGCGACATCGGCGACGACCTTCAGGCGCTTGCCGAGATCAGTCGGCTGGACGGTGTAGCGCTCGCCCTCGGCGAGCAGCTGGTCGTCGGCGTACCACGAGTAGTCGGTCGTCGCCGCGGTCAGGTCGGCCGGCTTCTCGGAGCGATCGTCGACGGCGAGCTCCTGGCCGACGAGTGGCTCGCCCGAGATCGCGACCTCGACGTCCACCGGGGGCTGCTGCTCCTCGACGACGTCCGCCTGCGCGTCCGCCTCGATCTGCGAGGGATCGTCCTGCGCACGAGGATCGATCACGGCCTGCGACCCGACCTCCGTCTCAGCGGCGACCGCGCTGGTCGCCGGGGCGAGAATGAGGGCTCCTGCGAGCAGGGTGACTACCGTTTTCTGAAATCGCAAACCGTTCTCGTAACTTCGGGGACAGGGACGGGCCGCAATCGGAGCAACCGACTGCAGAGCGGGGACGGAACGCGCCGTTCCCGCGGTCTCTTGCGGGCCGCGGACCATAGTACACACAAAAACGGCTTCAAATGATACCAAACCGTTATATATGCCCGGCCGGGGTCCCCTCTCCTACGCGGCGACCAGGGGAATACGACGCGCGACCAGGGGATTGCGGGCCGCCGGAGCGGGGCGGGGGAAAATACGTATTTTCCGGATCCGGCCACCGGATCATCCGCGAAGCACCTCGGATCCGCTGCACGGATCCCGTTCGGAGGATCCCGGCCCGCTCCACGCCGGATCGCCTCGCACCGGATCCCCGATCGAGTGCTCGGGGTCCGTCTCAGCGCAGCCGCCGGCCGTGCTCCTGCATCCACCGCCTCGTGCGCCGCTGCTCGATCACGATCATGGCGACACCGAGCGCCCAGAACGGGATCTGCACGGAGAAGGCCACCCGGAATGCGCCGAGCGAGTAGTGCTCGGGCGATCCCGCGCCCTGCAGATCGAGCACCAGGCCGATCAGCAGGATCACCAGCAGCGACGCCGTGAAGCCCGCGGTGTTGACGAGCCCCGTTCCGAAACCCGAGAAGCTCCGCGGGGTGTGCGATCGCGCGACCTCGAACGCGATCATCGAGGCGGGGCCGCCGAGCGGCATCACCACGATCAGCACGACGAGCAACCACATCGGCGGGGTACCGGGCCAGAGCAGCACCGTGATCCAGGTCGAGGCGATCGCGAGGGTGATGCCCACGTTGATCCACACGCGCCGCTCCACGAAGCGCGAGCTGAGCGGGCCGAGCACGAGACCCGCCAGCATCGACGAGATCACGGTGAGGCTGAGCAGGCCGCCCGCCGCAGCCGGCGACAGCCCTGCCCCGCCCACGAGGAACGGCGTGCCCCAGAGCAGGATGAACACGTTCGCCGAGATCGGCGACGTGAAATGCACCCAGTAGGCCAGGCGAGCGCCGGGGATGCGCAGCAGCCGCCTGGCATTCGACCAGAACCCCGGACCCCTGGTCGAGGGCCGCATCGCGGGGATCAGCTCCGTCGCGGGCGGCGCGATCTCCACGACGCCGGTGGGCGGGGGCGTCGCGAGCGAGCGGGCCTCCCGGCTGAGGCGCCCCTGCCTGCCAGTGATCCGCTCGAACAGCGTGCCATCGCCCGGCCGATCCCGCAGCACGCAGGCCCCCAGCAGCGCCACCAGCAGGCCAGCGGCCGCCACCCCCAGGAACCCGTTCGCCCAGCCGGCGGCGCCGACGAGCAGCGCGAGCGGGGTCACCGACACCAGCTGGCCCGCCTGCCCGATGAGCCCCGTCAGCTGGCTCACGGTGGGCAGCTGGCGCAGCGCGAACCACTCGGGCAGCATGCGCATCACGCTGATGAAGGTGCACGCGTCGCCGGCGCCGACGAGCACCCGGGCGAGGATCGCGAGGCTCACGTCGGGGGCGAGCGCCATCACCGCCTGCCCGATCACCATCAGCAGTCCGCCGCCCAGGATCATGCGCGTGGAACCGAAGCGGTCGAGGAGCACCCCGACCGGGATCTGCAGGCCCGCATACACGACGAGCTGGATCATCGCGAACATCGACAGCGTCGTCGCGTCGATGCCGAAGTGATCCTGCGCGGCGGGGCCGAGCGCCGAGAGCGAGGAACGGTTGATGATGGCGATCGAGTAGGCGAGCGCCGCGACCCCCCATACCGCCCAGGGCAGCAGGGGTCGCGCGGTTCGCATGCGATCCATGCTATCGCCCGGGGGCTCGGGTCCCGACCGGCGCAGGTCCTGGGCCTCGCTCGGCGCTGACCCTGCGGCCCGACCGGCGCAGGTCCTGGGCCTCGCCCGGCGCTGACCCTGCGGTATCGACCCGATCAGCCGCGCGGCGGCAGAGGCGGGCCCTCCGGGAAGTCGCCGCGGGTCAGGTCCATGAACAGGGCGTCCTCGAGATGCCCGCCCGGGCGCACCTGGTAGTCGCGCAGCACGCCGATGCGCTTGAAGCCGAGCCGCTCGTAGCTGCGGATCGCGCCGTCGTTGTGGATGTTGGGGTCGAGCGTGACGCGCGTGATGCCCGCCGCGAACTCCTCGCGGATGGCGAGCGCCATCGCCTCCTCGCCGATGCGGCGTCCGCGGAAGCGGGTGCCGATGAAGATGTGGACCACCGTGGTGGGGTACTCGGGATCGTCACCCCGCAGCACGTACATCGCGCCGGCGCACTCCCCCGCCCCGTCGGGCCCGGACCCGTCTGCCCCTGCTCCGTCAGACCGCGGCACTTCGATGATGCGCACGGCCTCGGGCGACTCGACGAACTCCTCGCGCACGCGCTCCGGCGTGTAGCCGACCCACCAAACGGCGACCTCGGGCTCCGTGAGGATCGAGAAAAGGGGTTCGGCGTCGGCGTCCCGGGGGGCGCGCAGCGTCACGAGCGGGCCGACGATGGGGGAGGCGAGTGCGGTCGATGCGGTCATGCCCACAGCGTAGCGCGGCTCGGGCTGTCGGTTTGGCGGCCTAAACCCCGAACTCGACCAAACCCTCGGCAGACCCCAACACCGAAACCGCAACACCA
>JASGDX010000062.1:0-5654 GCA_047606985.1 Leucobacter sp.
GGCGCGCGCGCCCCCGAGCCCACGGGTGCACTGGGGCCGGGCGCATCGGCTCCGGTCGGCAGGTGGACTTCGGACGCGCTCCCGGTGGCGGCATCAGGATCTGACATGATCCCCCCACCCTACCGTCCGCCCCGACTCCGACTCCGACTCCGGCCCCAGCCCCAGCCCCAGCCCTGGCCCCGGCCCCGGCCCCGACCCCAGCCCCGACCCTGGCCCCGATCCAATCCGCTGGTCAGTTCCAGGGGTTCCAGCCGGCGGTTACCCCTGAAACCGACCAGCGGATGTCTGCCGCTCCGATCACCGCTCCGATCACCGCTCCGCTCACCGCTCACGGCCGCCACCCGCGCTGCAGCAGCGCCTCTCGGATCTCGGCGAGCAGCACGGCTCTGCGTCGATAGAGCTTCTCCGCGGTCACGCGGATCACCTTCCAGCCCGCCCGCTCGTAGTCGGCGTACTTGTCGAGATCCCGGTTCCACTGCCAGGCCTCGGTGCGGTGGTGATCGCCCTCGTACTCGATCACCACCCGGAACTGCGGATACGCGATCTCGGTGGTCCCGAGGTAGCACCCCAGCGCATCGCGCACGTCGTAGTCGCAGACGGGTTCGGGGAGCCCCGCATCGGCGATCGCCAATCTGAGGTGCGACTCGGGAGCCGACGCCATCCCCTGGCGCAGCAGCGGAAGCGTGCTCAGCAGCTCGCCGCGACCCACACGCCCCTTCACCTCCGATACTGCGACGAGCTCCTCGAACGTGGCGAAGGCCATGCGCGGCGGCGGCCCGAGGTCGCCGCCGATCCTCGGCCGCCTGATGATCGCATCGCCCAGCGCGACTCGATCCGGCCGTTCGAGCCGCGGCCCCAGCGTCGCCCAGACGCTCGGCGGGTCGAGCACCCGCAGTCCGTCGCGCTCGCGGATGCCGGCGAGCCGCGGCTGCATCTGCACACCCCGCACCCGATTCCGGCGAGGCGCGTTGTGCGGGGCCAACACACCGACCTCGATCCGATTGACAGGGTGGTCGGGGTCACCGAGCTCCCGAACATCGGCGCCGCGGTGCCGCCGGAGTCCGGCCGGGGCCGGAACCGGCAGCCTCCAGATCACCGCGGCGGTCAGGCCCGCGAAGAACTGCGAGTCGGTCATCACCGTGGCGTAGGCCATCGCGGCCGCGCGCTGCCGTTCGGCCCAAGCCTGCGCGGGGCTCGCGTGTGCCGACGCGGAGGACGCAGCGACGTCCGCGGCACCGGTGCCGGCCGGTGTCCGGCGGCGCACGCCGCGGAACGGGCGCTCGAGATCCGAACTGCGCAGGCGATCCTCGCTCACCCCGCAGGCGAAGGCCATGGCCCGGGAGAATTCGGGGGCCAGGCTCGGGGGAAGTGCTCTCGGTCGCGGAGTCATGATCCCACAGTGGCAGCGCGCCTCCGGCTGTGCCACCGAGAACACCTCGATGTGAACAACTGGAGCGGATCCAGCACATATTCACCAACTGTGAGCGAAGAGCCGTGAGCATACTCGGCCGGCATCGCTCCGAGCCCGGCCCGTGCGGGCCCGACCCGTCCGCCCATCCTCTCCCCTGGCCCCAGCACCGGCCCCAGCACCGGCCCCCAAGCCATTTGTCAGTTTCAGGGGTATCGCAGCGGAGTTACCCCTGAAACTGACGAGTGGATTGAAGGGCAAGCGAGGACCTTATACCGCGGGGCAGGATCGCGGCGGCGAGCCGCGGGCGGCGGGCGGCGAGCGGGCGGCGAGCGCCGTGCCCGCTCAGCGCTTGGAGCGGCGGTAGCCGGCCGCCTGCGCAGCCGCTTCGGTGGTGAAGCACTCCTCGGGCTTGGTGCGCTGGTAGTAGGCGCCGCCCGGCACGTGGTAGATCATGGAGCTCGCATTGCCTTTGATCGGCGCCCATGACGGACAGCTCCACTCCGAGACCGGTGCGGTGCGAGCCGGATAGCGCACCGCGCCTGTCGCACGCGAAGTGCGGCTCTCGGTGGCGTAGCCCGGCTTCTTGCCCGTCACAGTCACCGTGAGTGTTCCGCCGACGTCGCCCGCTCCGAGTCGATAGCTGCTGCCGGTCGCGCCCCTCACCGCCACGCCGTTGCGGCGCCACTGGTAGGAGAAGCTCGCGCCCGAGGTCCAGGTGCCGCGCTTGACGGTCAGGGTCGATCCCACCGTCATCGATCCCGAGATCGTCGGAGTAGCGGTCCGCAGCACCCGGGGCACCTGTTTCGCCGCCGAGGTCTTCGCGACGCCGAGGTACCCCTTCTTCGAGCCCGTCACCCGCAGGGTGATCTTCGCACCGCCATCAGCCGCCTGCAGCCGGTAGCTCGACTTCGCAGCCCCTGTGATCGCCTTGCCGTCGCGATACCACCGGTAGCTCAGCTTCACCGGCTGCGGCTTCCAAGAGCCGGCCTGGGCGGTGAGCGTACTGCCGACCTTGGCGGTGCCGGTGATCTTCGGCTTCGGCGATGCGCTCAGCTTCTTCAGCACGGCTGAGCTCGCCGCCGAGGTGCGCGAGGTCGTCTGGTAGCCGGCCAAGCTGCCCGTCACTGTGACAGTGATCTTCTTCCCCCCGTCAGCGGCCCGCAGGCGGTAGCTCGCCCCGGTGGCGCCGACGATCGCCTTCCCGCCGCGCTTCCACTGATACGAGTGCTTCACGCCGGCGGGCTTCCAGGATCCCGCACTCGCCTTGAGCGTGCTGCCGACGACGGCCGAACCGCTGATCTTCGGACTCGCGGAGCCGAGAGAGCCGACGGCGACCGCGCGAGTCGCCGCGGACATCGTGCTCGCGGTCGAGTAGCCGAAGAGGGTGCCGGTGATCGCTACGCTGATCCGTTTGCCCCGATCGGCGACGGTGAGCGTGTACTTCGACGCGGTGGCCCCCGAGATCACCGCCCCGTCCCGGTACCACCGATAACTCAGCGCCACGCCATCGGGCGCCCACGCACCGGACCGGGCCTGCAGCGTCATCCCCACGGCCGCGGTTCCCGAGAGCGTCGCCGCGCCCGCGATCAGCTCGCCGTCCACGACCTGCACCCCTGCCGACTCCGAGCTCTCAGACCGGTATCCCGGCTTGCTCGCGGTCACGGCAACGCTCAACAGCCGCTCGCGATCTCCCGGCTGCGGCGTGTAGCTCGCGCCGTCCGCGTTCGGGATCGCAGCGCCGTCGAGCAGCCACTGGTACGAGAGATCGACGCCGGTCTCGGCCCAGACGGCTTCCGCCTTCGCCTCGATGCCGACTTTCGCAGCACCGCCGACGATGCGGGCGGGCTGGACGGGTTCGGAGAGTTCGAGCGGCTCCGGATCGCCGATATCTCCCGCTCCGTCCGCACCGGTATCACCGGCGTCGGCGTCGGCTGCACCGTCGGCAGCGTCGGCACCGGCTGCTGCACCGGCTGCTGCGTCACCACCTGCACCGCCGGCGTCGGCGTCTCCCGCTTCCGCTGCATCGGCTTCGCCGTCGGCGGGAGCGTCCGCCCCGGATGCGCCGTCCGCCGCTGCGGAACCGGGATCTGGCGCCTCGGCGTACGCCGGAGCCGCCGCCGCGTTGACGCCCTCGACTCCGAGGCCCAGTACCAGAGCGGTGGCGAACACCGCGGCGAGCAGTCGCCTCATCTCGCTCTCCTCCATCAGCCGACGCACGGCGCGTCCCGAGCCAAGAGCAAGCATACTCATCTGTTCGACCGCTGGGAGCCCACCCGCACCCTCCCCTCATCCGTTGGTCAGTTTCAGGGGCAACCGAGGGATCGGACCCCTGAAACTGACCAGCGGATCCGGGTGACGGCCTGGCGCCGGGCGGGGCAGGGCGCAGGGTGAGGCAGGGCGCAGGGCGAGGGCGCAGCAGGAAGCCGGGCGAGGCAAGCCCGGCCTATCGCCGGTCGAGCTTCGAGAGGCGCTCGATCGCCACCATGACGTCGACGGGCACGCCCGCGTCGCGCAGCACCACGCGCGAGGGGCGCGGAGCGCGCAGCCAGCCGTCGCGCCACCCGCGGCGCAGGCAGTCGCGCAGCTGGGCGCGGTCGGGGGAGGCGCGGAAGGTGCGGAACCAGCGGCGCGCCGTCGCGGCCGAATAGAGCAGCTTCTCCCAGCCGAAGAGCGCCGGGGAGCACCGGAACACCCAGAGCTTGTTGCGCACCTCGTAGTAGAAGCGGGGGCCGGGGTCGGCGTCGCTCGAACCGCGCTTCGCGGTCTTGTGGGTCACGACGGAGTCGGGCACGTACAGCCCGCGCGCGCCCCGCAGCAGCCGCGCCGAGTACTCGAAGTCGTCGTTCCAGAGGAAGTAGTCGGCGAGGGGCAGCCCCTGCTCGCGCACCCGCGACGCGCGCAGGAAGGCCGAGACGAAGGAGATGGAGCGGATCTCCAGGCAGCCGGCCTCCGCTGCGCGCGCCCGTTCGTCGGCCGAGGCCCGGATCTTCGGCTTGGGCGTGTTCATGGGGTGGTCCTCGCCGTCGGTCCAGACGACGCGGGATCCCATCACGGCGAGATCGTCCTGCCCGGCGGAGCGGTAGCCCTCGTGGGCGGCGAGCGCGCCGGCCAGGGCATCCGGATCCGGCACGGTGTCGTCGTCCATGACCCACACCCAGTCGACGTCGTCCTCGGCGACGGCCGCGGCGATGCCCGTGGCGAACCCGCCGGCCCCGCCCGTGTTCTCCGTGAGCGTCACGAGCCGGGCCCGGTCGCCCCACGGCTCGAGCAGCTCGGCCGCGACCTCGGCGGAGCCGTCGTCGGAGGCGTTGTCGACCACGACGAGGCGGTCGACGGGCCGGCTCTGGGCGGCGAGCGCCTCGAGCGATTCCCGCAGCAGTTCGCGTCGGTTGTAGGCCACCAGCACGGCGGTCACGCGCATGCGCACACTCTCCAATTCAGCTCGAGATCGCCTCAAGTGTAACGACTCTCACTGCCAGAGCTCGCGGTAGAAGGCCGCCGAGCGGCTCGTGACGATGTACTCGTAGTCCTCGGGGTCGAGGTCGAGGATCGTACCGTCGGGCACCTCGTCGCGCGGTGCCAGCGTCGACACCCCGATCCCGGCCCGGTGGTCGGGGAGCTCGACGCCCGCGAGCTCGAGCAGGGTGGCGTACATGCTGAGCTGGTCGATCTCGTCGCGCGCGAACTCGACGCCGTCGGGGCTCCAGAAGCGGTTGAAGATCGTGCGGCTCTCACGGTCCTGCAGCTCCTCCAGGTAGCTGTTGCCCTCGGCGAGCATCTTGCGGTGGTCCCCCATCACCACCACGGCCGTGTCCTCGAGGATGCCCTCCTCCTCCATGAAGCCGATGAACCCGGCCACCTGCTGCATGGAGCAGAAGGTCACGGCGGTCATCTCGGCCTCGGCGCCCTCGTCCCACCGGCAGTAGTCGTAGACCCACGGCGACTCGTGCGTGTCGAGGGTGAGCATCGTCAGGTTGAAGGGCTCGTCGGACTCGTGCAGCCGCACGATCTCCTCGCGGGCGCGGTCGAACAGCCGGCGGTCCGAGAGGCCCCAGTCCTCGCGGATCTCGGTCTCGCCGAGACTGCGCCACTCCTCGAGGTCGTGCACCTCGTCGTAGCCGTGCGTGCGCAGGAAGGTGCCCTTCGCCGCGAACGCCGCGTTGGCCCCGCCCATGTAGACGTTGCGATACCCCTCGCGGGAGAGCACGTCGCCGAGGCAGGTGGCGCCGCCGAGGTACTCCCC
>JASGDX010000063.1:0-4547 GCA_047606985.1 Leucobacter sp.
CGGCACAAGCGGGCGGGAGCGCGCGATGCCACGCGGTTCGAGCGGCCGCGAGCGCGCGATGCCACGGGCGCGCGATGACGCGAACCGGCACCGCCGCGTCGCTGCGCGGTCGAGCAGAGCCGCGCTCCGGCATCGGCGGTTGCCCGATGCGGTCCCGACGTGTGAGCATGGGGCATGGACGACATCCTGATCTCCCCCGAAGAGCTGGCCCGATCCCTCGAGGAGGGCCGCACGGTCCGCCTGCTCGACGTGCGCTGGAAGCTCGGCGCCCCCGACGGCCTGCCCGACTACCTCGAGGGGCACCTCCCCGGCGCGGTGTACGTCGACCTCGACCGCGAGCTGTCGACGCACGGCGCGCCCGAGGACGGCCGCAGCCCCATGCCGGCGATCGAGACGCTCCAGGAGGCGGCGCGCGACTGGGGGGTGAACGACGGCGATGAGATCGTGGCCTACGACGACGCGAGCGGCACCATCGCGGGCCGGGCGGTCTGGCTGCTCCGCCACGCCGGCGTCGTGTCGGTGCGGCTGCTCGACGGCGGGCTCGCCGCCTGGCGCGCAGCCGGGCTCCCGCTGGAGTCCGGGCCGGTCGAGCGCGAACGCGGGGACGTGAGCCTCGCCTACGGCGGCCTCGACATCCTCGGCATCGAGGAGGTGCAGGACATCGCCGGCCGGGGCGTGCTGCTCGACGCCCGCCCGAGAGACCGGTACACGGGAGAGAACGAGCCGCTCGAGCCGCGCGCGGGGCACATCCCCGGCGCGCTGAGCGCCCCCGCGAGCGACAACCTCGGCGATGACGGCCGTTTCCGTCCGCTCGAAGAGCTCGAGGCGCACTACGCCCGCCTCGGCGTCTCGGCCGATCGTCCCGTGGCCGTCTACTGCGGGGGCGGCACGACGTGCTCCGCCGACTTCGTGGCGCTGACGCGCCTGGGGCACCGGGTGGCGATCTATCCGGGTTCCTGGTCGCAGTGGTCCGCGCACCCGGAGCTTCCGGTCGAGGTGGGCGAGGGCCCGGCCTGACGGCGCACCCGCGTCGCCGAACCGCGCTGCGAGGACAGCGCGGTTCAGCGCTTCGGGAGCTCGGGATCCCGGGCGACCCCGGCGGGTCGCACCCCTACGCGGGCTGCTCCTGCGCCTGCTCCTCGCGCAGCGCGAGCCAGTCGGCCCGCCGCTGCGCCTGCTGCGCCGGGTCGGCGACCGGCGAGGCCGCCAGCAGCCGTCGGCTGTAGGGGTGCTGCGGATCCCGCGTCACCTGCTCGCCGTCGCCCACCTCGACCAGATTGCCCCGGTACATCACCGCGACCCGGTGGCAGATGCGCCGCACCACGCCCAGGTCGTGCGACACGAAGAGGTAGGAGACCCCGGTGTCGCGCTGCAGCTCGATGAGCAGGTCGAGCACGGTGGCCTGCGTGGTGAGGTCGAGCGCGCTGACCGGCTCGTCGCAGATGATGAGGCGGGGCCTGCGCACGAGGGCGCGCGCGATCGCGATGCGCTGGCGCTGGCCTCCCGAGAACTCGCTCGGGTAGCGGTCGACGACGCTCGCGGGCAGGTTGACCCGCTCGAGCATCTCGCCGACCACCCGCCGCGCCTCGGCGCGGGAGGCCCCCGCGGTGGAGAGGGGCTCGGCGAGGATCTCTCCGACGGTCATGCGGGGGTTGAGGGAGCCGTAGGGATCCTGGAACACCACCTGGATGTCGGAGGCGAGTGCGCGGCGCTCGGCGCCTTTCAGGTGGGTGATGTCGCGGCCGTCGAACTCGATGGTGCCGCCGGCGACGGGCACGAGGCCCAGGATCGCCTTGCCGAGCGTGGACTTGCCCGATCCCGACTCCCCCACCAGGCCGACGCACTCGCCCGCGCCGATCTCGAGGGAGATCTCGTGCAGCACGCGATTCGGCTTGCGCCGGGAGCCGTACTCGACGATCACGTTCTCGGCCCGCAGCAGCGGGGCGTCTGCGTGCGCGCTCATGCTTCGCCCTCCTTCTCGGTCTCGGTCTCGACCGCGGCCGACTCGGCATCGAGCTCGGACCGGCTCGCCGCGCCGTCGAGCGAGGCCGCGATGAGCTCGCGGGTGTAGTCGCTCTCGGGGTGAGCGAAGATCGGGCCGACGTCGTCGATCTCGACGATGGAGCCGGATCGCATCACCACGACGCGGTCGCAGATGTCGGCCACCACGCCGAAGTTGTGGGTGACGATGACGAGCGCCATACGGTCTTCGCGCTGCAGCTCGCGCAGCAGCTCGAGCACCTCGGCCTGCACCGTCACGTCGAGCGCGGTGGTGGGCTCGTCGGCGACGAGCACCGACGGCCGGCCGGCGATCGCGCCCGCGATGAGCACGCGCTGGGCCATGCCGCCCGACAGCTCGTGCGGGTACGACTTCATGACGCGCTGCGGGTCGACGATGCCCACCCGCTCGAGCATCGCGAGCGCCCTGGCCTTCGCCTCGGCCCGGCTCATGCCGTGCACGCTGCGCAGCGGCTCCGTGAGCTGGTGGCCGATGGTGTACGAGGGATCGAGGTTGGTCATCGGCTCCTGCGGGATGTACCCGATCTCGTGGCCGAGCAGCCGCGCGCGATCCCGCTTGGGCAGCGTGGTCACGTCCTCGCCGCCGATCCAGATCGCATCGGCCGTGTAGTAGCCCGACTTGGGCAGCAGGTCGAGCATCGAGAACACGGTCTGCGACTTGCCCGATCCCGACTCGCCGACGATGCCGAGCACCTCGCCCGGCGCCACGTCGAGGGTGATGCCGTGCACCACTTCGACCTCGCCGTCGGGGGTCTCGTAGTTGACGCGCAGGTTCTCGAGGCGCACGGCCGAGTCGACGGCCGCGACCGAGATCGAGCCGGTGGTCTGGGTGCCCGCGGTCTTGCCGCCGCGCGCGGCGTTCTCGGCCTCGATGGCCCGCCGCTGCCTGCGCGAGAGCACCGGCGTCTTCGCGTTGAGCACGTCGCCGAGCGTCGAGCCGAGCACCGCGAACGCGGCGATCGTGACGCCGAGCGCGATCGAAGGCCACAGCAGCAGCAGCGGATCGGTGCGGAGCACCTGGAAGCCCTCGTTCATCGCGGCACCCCAGCCGGGTGTCGTGCCGCCGCCGATGCCCAGGAACTGCAGACCGGCCTGCATGCCCATCGCGAGGCCGGCGGTCAGCGCTGACTGGATCACGAGGGGCGCGACGATCTGGCGGATGACGTGGCGCGACATGATGCGCAGATCGGTGAGACCGGAGACGCGCGCGGCGTCGACGTACATCTCGCTCCGCACGGAGAGCACCGTCGAGCGGGTGAGACGGAAGTATCCCGGCGCCATGAAGACGCCGATCGTGATCATCAAGATGGTCAGGTTGTTGCCCGTGTTCGCGCCGACGATGAGCAGGATGATCATGCCGGGCACCGACTGCAGGGCGTCGCTGATCCACATGCCGACGCGGTCGGCCATGCCGCCGTAGTAGCCCGCCGCGAGCCCGGCGGGCACGCCGAGGACGATCGAGGCGAGGATCGAGACGAGGGTGCCCCAGAGCGTGATCTGCGCGCCCCAGATGAGGCGGCTCAGCACGTCGCGGCCGGTGGTGTCGCCGCCGAGCCAGTGCTCGGCGGAGGGGCCGGAGCGTGCGATCCCCAGATCGACCAGGTTCGGGTCGTAGGGCGCGAGCAGCGGCGCGAGGATCGCGATGAGCACGATCAGCGCGAGCACGAGCAGCGAGACGAGGCCGGCCGGCCTCCGGATGAGGCGGAGGAAGAGCGAGCCGCGCTCGCCGCCGCGGGTGTCGACGGTGTCGGTGAGAGGAGCTGTCGCGGTCACTTCACACGCACCTTCGGGTTGATCCAGCCGAGCACGATGTCGAGCAGGAGGTTGACGATGACCACGAAGACGACCGTGACGACGGTGACCCCCATCAGCATGGGGATGTCGCCGTTCTGCGCGGAGCTCTGCGTGAGCTCGCCGAGGCCCTTGATGCCGAACACCTGCTCCACGATGATGGCGCCCGAGAGGAGGCCGACGAACATCAGGGCGAGCACGGTGAGCGAGGCGGGGGCCGAGTTGCGCAGGAGGTGCAGCGCGATGCGCCAGAACGGGATGCCGCGGCTGCGGAGGGTGCGCGTGTAGTCCTGCCCGTCGGCCTGGATGATGCCGTTGCGCAGCTGCTCGGCGATCATCACGACCGCTCCGAGCGCGAGGGCGACGGCGGGAAGGGTGATGGATCGCAGCCACCCGGGGAAGGACTGGCTGAGCGGCACGTAGCCGATGGCGGGGAACCACTTGAGCTGCACGGCGAAGACCATGACGAGCACGACCGCGACCCAGAAGCCGGGAAGCGCGAACAGGATCACGGAGCTCGCCTTGACCGCCTTGTCGATCCAGCTGAAGGGGCGCAGGCCGGCCGCGATGCCGACGACGGCGGCCAGCACCGCGGAGAGCAGCACCGAGGCCGTGACGAGCGAGAGGGTGACCGGGAGGCGGATCGCGAGCGTCTTGCCCACCGGCTGGCCGTTCTTCCAGGACGTGCCGAAGTCGAGCTGCAGGATGCTGGCGAGCCACTCCTGGTACTGCACGAG
>JASGDX010000064.1:0-7805 GCA_047606985.1 Leucobacter sp.
CCCCGCACGGGCCCGTCGATCAGTCGGGGGCGCCGTTGACGCCGATCTTGTCGATCGCGCCCGACTCGATGCCCCACTTCTCGAGCACCTTCTGGTAGCTGCCATCGTCGATGGTGGCCTGCATGCCGGCCACGACGGCGTCGCGCAGCTCCGTGTTCTCCTTCGCGACCACGATGCCGAGCACGAAGGGCGAGTACATGTCGCCGGCGAGCTCGAGCTTGTCGTCGCTCTCCTTGACCAGCCACTCGACCACCGGGGAGTCGGCGGTCATCGCATCGGCGCGGCCCAGGGTGACGGCGGTGCTGAAGTCCTGCTGGGTCTCGAACTTCATGATGTTGATGGGCTCCTTGCCGGCGTCGACGCAGGCCTGCGACTTCTCGGGCAGGTCGACCTCGGACTGGAAGGTGTTCATCTGGGCGGCCACCTTGAGACCGCAGGCGTTGTCGGGGTCGATGTTCGCGCCGTTGCCCTTGGCCGCGGCCCAGCGCACGCCCGAGTTGTAGTAGTCGACCATATCGACCTTCTCCTCGCGCTCCTTCGTGTCGAAGTAGCCCGAGAATCCGATCTGGTACTGGCCGCCCATGACGCTCGGCAGGATCGTGTCGAACTTCGCGTTGCGCAGATCGGCCTCGAGCCCGAGCCGGGTGGCGAGCAGTTCGGCGAGCTCGATCTCCCAGCCGGCGGGGTTGCCGTCGGGATCCTTGTAGGTCGACGGCGGGTTCGAGAGGTCGGTGCCGATGATGAGCTGGCCCGAGTCGGCGATGTCGTCCGGCACCAGCTTCGCGGCGGCCTCGTCGACGCCGCCCGTGTCGGTCTTCTCGGTGGTGGGGGCGTCGCTGGTGTTGTCGACGCAGGCGGTCAGGCCGAGGCTCAGGATGCCGAGAGCGGCGACCGTGGCGAGCAGTTTGCGGTTCTTCATGGTGTCTCTCTATTTCGGTGCGGGGTTGGCTGGGATGGATGGTCGGGATCGGAGCGCCCGGATGCGGGATCAGAGCACCTTGGACAGGAACGACTTGGTGCGCTCGTGCTGCGGGTTGGCGAGCACCTCGCGCGGGTTGCCGGTCTCGACGACGACGCCGCCGTCCATGAACACGAGCGTGTCGGCGACCTCGCGGGCGAAGCCCATCTCGTGGGTGACCACGATCATGGTCATGCCGGTCTTGGCGAGGTCGCGCATCACTTCGAGCACCTCGCCGACGAGCTCGGGGTCGAGTGCCGAGGTCGGCTCGTCGAAGAGCATCAGTTTGGGCTCCATCGCGAGGGCCCTGGCGATCGCGACGCGCTGCTGCTGGCCGCCGGAGAGGTGGTTGGGGTAGGAATCCTCGAAGCCGGCGAGCCCCACCCTGCCCAGCAGCTCCCGTGCCCGCTTGTGTGCCTGCGCCTTCGGCACCCCCTTCACCTGCTCGGGGGCGATCGAGACGTTCTGCTCGGCGGTGAGGTGCGGGAACAGGTTGAAGCGCTGGAACACCATGCCGATGTCGCGGCGCTGCGCCGCGGCGGCCTTCGGGTGCAGCTCGTGCAGCCGGTCGCCCCGCTCGGCGTAGCCGATGAGGTCGCCGTCGACGTAGAGGCGGCCGGCGTTGACCTGCTCGAGGTGGTTGATGCAGCGCAGGAAGGTCGACTTCCCGGAGCCCGAGGGGCCGAGGAGGCACATCACCTCGCCCCGGCGCACCTGCAGCGAGATGTCCTGCAGCACTTCCTTGTCGCCGTACGACTTGGAGACCTGGTCGGCGAAGACCATGTAGTCGGCGGGGGAGAGCGTCTCGGTCATTTGGTGCCTCCGATCAGGGTGGTGCCGCGCGCGAAGCGCTTCTCGAGGAAGTGCTGGCCGACCATCAGGATCGAGGTCATCAGCAGGTACCAGGCGCACGAGACCATGAGCAGCGGCACCGGGTTGAAGATCTCGATGCCGACGTCGCGCGAGCGGGTGTAGAGATCCCAGCTGAACGGGACCGCGACGACCAGCGACGTGGACTTCATCATGCCGATCAGCTCGTTGCCAGTGGGAGGGATGATGACGCGCATGGCCTGGGGCAGCACGATGAGCCGCATCTGCTTCGCCCACGACATGCCGAGCGCGGTGGCCGCCTCGGTCTGGCCGTGGTCGACCGACTGGATGCCGGCTCGCATGATCTCGGAGAGGTAGGAGGCCTCGTTGAGGCCGAGGCCGACCACTGACAGCCAGAACAGCGAGACCGCCTGAGTGGTGGGGATCGACACCCACGGATCCATGAATGGGATGCCGATGTTGATCGTGGGGTAGATCACCGCCAGCAGGCCCCAGAAGACGAGCTGCACGTAGAGCGGCGTGCCGCGGAACACCCAGATGTAGAACCAGGAGACCGAGTTCAGCACCGGGTTGGGGCTGAGTCGCATGACCGAGAGGATCAGCGCCAGCACGATGGCGATGACCATCGAGTAGACGGTCAGCTGCAGGGTGACGAAGGCGGCGGCCGAGATGCGCTGGTCGAAGACGTACTTGGCGAAGTCGGACCAGCCGAAGGCCGGTCGCGTGGCCGAGTCGAGCACGAAGAGCACGAGGAAGAGGATCAGGACGATGGCGCTCGTGGTGCGCCAGGGGTGCCGCAGCGGCACCGCGTCGATCGCCTTGGGGCGAGTGGCGGATGGGGAGGACATCTGTGCCTTTCCGGTCGGAGGAGTGGTCATCGGGAGTTCGCGGGGATCGAGCGGCGGAGCAGCGCTGCGCCGCCCCAGATGGCGAGCAGCACCAGCACCACGGCCGGTCCGGCGAACGTGAGGTCGATCGCGTCGAGCCAGGCGAGCGACGAACTGCGGTCGCCGAGCAGCGTGCGCGCGGCGTCGAGCAGGCTGAGCGCGCCGACGAGCAGTGCGACGGAGACGGAGACGAGGGTGATCGCGAAGTCGTACCCGGCGCGCCTCGCGGCGCCGCCGCGCGACCACGCGTAGGCCCGCTGCATCACCATGCCGTCGGCGGTGTCGACGGCCACCATGCCGGCGGTGAAGAGCAGGGGCAGGGCGAGCACGGTCCAGCCGGGGGTCTGCACGGCCGCCGCGCCGCCGAGCGCGAGCAGCCCGATCGTCGAGGCCGTGTCGAAGCCGAGCCCGAACAGGAAGCCCACGGTGTACATCTGCGAGGGGTGCACGACACGCTCGACGGCGGGCCTGAGCACGCGGCCGAGGAGCCCCGTCGGCATCCCGTCGGTCCGGGTCTCCGGATCGGCTCCGCTGCGCAGCACGCCGAAGGCGCGGCGCAGCGGAGCGGTGTTGAGCGCGGCCGCGAGGATGAGGAACAGGCCGGCCACGGCGGGCCCCCACACGCCGGTGAAGGCGTGCAGCGCAGAGCCCTCGTCGCCGAGCTGGCCGGCGAACGCGCCGAAGCCGAGGCAGAGCAGGCCGACCGCCCCCACCACGATGGTGGAGTGGCCCAGCGCGAACCAGAAGCCGATGCTCTCGGTGCGGGTGCCGCGGGCGAGGAAGGCGCGGGTGGTGGTGTCGATCGCGGCGATGTGGTCGATGTCGAGGGCGTGCCTGGCGCCGAGCCCCGCCGCGGTGAGGCAGAGCGCGAGGCTCAGCGCGCCGTTGCCGGGGAACTGCGAGGCCGCGGCGAGGCCGATCCCGGCGGCGAAGAGCACCGCGATGACCGCGATCATGCCGACGCGTCGCGCGGCGGGGGAGCGTCCCTCGCCGGCCGCCGGCGCGGCCTGAGCGGCGGTCTCGGCGACGACGGCCTCCCCGCCGCTCATGCGTCGTCCCCGTGCGAGTGGCCGTGGCTGTGATCGTGGTCATGGTCGTGCGAGTGCCCGTGATCGTGGTGCTCGCGCGCTCGCCGCATCGACTCGCGCACCTCCTCGAGCGCTCCGGGCGGGAAGTCCTTGGCGCCGCCGATGGGCAGCGAGTTGAGCTCGCCCTGCGCGGCCTCCTCGAGGATGATCAGCAGCTGCGCGGCCTCCGTCACGTCGCCGCCGAAGACGAGTACGCCGTGGTTGCCCAGGAGCACGGCCTTCGTGTGCGGATGGGCCTCGAGCGTGCGCATGATGCCCTCGACCGAGTGCTCGGAGCCGCGCGGCGCCCACGGCACCACGGGCACGTTCGTGGCCTGGCCCCAGCGCAGCATGCCCTCGTATCGGCACTCGAGCGGGGTGTTGGCCATCGCGAACGCGAGCAGGTAGGGGGAGTGGGTGTGCACCACTCCGCCGTACTCGGGATACTTGCGGTAGACGGCGGCGTGCATCTGGATGATCTCGATGTTGCCCGGTTCCATGTCTCCGTCGAGGATGTTGCCGCTCGAATCCACGAGCGCGATGTCCTGAGGCGTGGCGGTCCGGGCGTGACCCTCGATGTTGGTGAGCAGGAAGGTGTCGTCGCTCACGCGGTTGGAGAGGTTGCAGTGCCCGCTGAAGGAGGTGGCGCTGTTCTCGGCGAGCGCGAGTGCGGCGTCGGAGATGCGCTGCCGGAGTTCGAGATGGTCGGTCATGGGTGACATGGTTCCTCCTGTTGTGATTACCGGGATGAGGGTGTGGTGGCCCGCTTGAGCAGGCGCTCGGCGTTGCCGGATCGGATGAGGTCGGCGGCCTCGTCTCCGACGCCCGCGCGGCTCAGGGCGGAGTCGACCGTGGATCGCGAGGTCGAGCCGGACATGATGGGCCAGTCGCTGCCCATCACCACGTGCTCGGCGTCGAGCAGGTCGACGGCGTAGCGGATCGCGTGCGGCTCGAGGCCCATGGTGTCGACGTGCACGTGCCAGCGCCGGTCGGCCGGAGCACCGGCCCGCAGCTGGTCGACGCCGTCGTGGAGGCCGGCGAGCACGAGGCCGACGCCGCCCATCCAAGGCATGACGAGATGCAGGCCCGGGATCTCGTCGAGCGTGCCGCTGCGCATCAGCGCGATGAGGCTCGCTGCGGTCGTGGTGCCCCTGGCGAGCGTCTCGGTCCAGTCCTCGAGACCGGGCAGCAGCTCGGCGAGCGGCGGCAGGCTGACCGGGTGCATGAGCACTGGAACACCCGCGCGCGCGGTGGCCTCGAGCACCGGTCTGGCCTCGGGCGAATCGAGCAGCCTGGTGCCCTCGGCGCAGTCGATGATGATGCCGTCGAGCCCGAGCTCGGAGACCGAGCGCTCGACGAGTTCCGCCCCCTCGTCGCCGGTGAAGGCGTTGATCGTCGCGAGACCGGCGAGGCGGTCGGGGAACGCGCGCACCGCTTCCGCGATGCCCTCGTTGAAGGCGAGCAGCTCCTTCGAATCGAGGCGGCCGCCATGCGGGGTGATGAGGGCGGGAGGAGCGCCGAGTACGCGAACGTCGATGCCGAGGCGCTCCTGCGTCTCGAGCAGCCGCGGGAGGTCGCTCATCTCCTCGGTCAGGCCGGCCCAGACCCGCTGGGCCCGCAGATTGGAGGTGGTCGGCGCGACGGCACGTCGTGTTGAGCCAGTAAAATGACTGTGGAAATCAAACAAAGGGGTGCTGGATTCGGTGCGCATCATCACTCTCAGCCTCACGTCGTCGTGCCTCGCGGCTCGTCGGGCCGCACTGCCCGAGATTTGCACTCTAATGTAACTTATTTGAATTGCGCAACACTTCGTTGAAAATCCTGCACGGATGTGAAAGGGTGTAACAGGTATCGACACCTGAAAGCGACGTAGAAGTGGCGGATGTACATGGCAGAGGGAAGTGCGTCGAGCGCTGACAGTCTCCCGGATATCGGGGCCGAACCCGAAGGCGCCCTGCGATATCCGAGGACGGCAGACGGGGAACGGCTGCTCGCCGCGTTCTCCCAGGTGGTCGAGCCGATCGGGCGGGCGCTCCCGGCGAACGTCGAGGTGGTGCTGCACGATCTCAGCAAGCTGCCGAACTCCATCGTCGCGATGCACGGCAGCGTCACCGGGCGGCGCATCGGCGATCCCGCGACGGATCTGCTCCTGAAGCGTGCCGCATCCGGCACGCTTGAGACCTCCGTCGGGTACGAGACACGATTGCCCGACGGGCGGCGCCTGTCCTCCTCGACCACCATCATCCGCGATGTGATGGGCAACCCGGTGCTCGCGTTCTGCGTCAACTCCGACCTCAGCGCCTGGCAGGAGATCGGCCGGATCGTCTCGAGCATGATCGGCGAGGAGCGGCTTTCCTCGGTGCTGTCAGAGTCTGAGGAGGCGGCGACCGAGGTCACGCAGGAGAGATTCGTGCGCGATGTGGATGAGCTCGCGGAGATACTGCTCAGGGATGCGATCGAGGAAGCGGGCGTCCCTGTCGAACTGATGCAGAAACGGCACAAGCTCGAGATCGTGAGGGCATTGAAGACGCGTGGGATGTTCCTGCTGCGCGATGCGGTGGAGACCGTCGCCGACGCGTTGCGGGTGACGCGGTTCACCATCTACAACTACCTCAACGAGATCGGCGGCGATGAGAAGGCCGACAAATCGATTGCCGCAGAGGAGCCCACGTGAAATTGGGCTTGGGCTGCGAAAGGGATCCCCTGGACGAAGCCGGCCTGCGCGCTCGCGGCAGCCTGAAGTGGACCGAGTACCCCGATGCCATCGGCGCGTTCATCGCTGAAATGGACTTCGGGATCGCGCCGGCCGTGCGGCGGAGCCTCGTCGAAGCGGCCGAGGCGGGCATGACGAGTTACCTGCCGGCCGCGGTGGCCGCGCGCCATGCGATGGCGGTGAGCGATTGGCTGCGGTGCCGGTACGGCTGGGCGGTGCCCGCCGAGCGGGTCCGCCCGGTCGCGGATGTGATTGCGTGTCTGGAGCTCGCCATTCTTCGCTTCTCGGCTCCTGACAGTCCCGTGATCGTGCCGACGCCGGCCTACAAGCCGTTCCTCTCGGTGCCGCGCGAGCTGGGCCGAGAGGTGATCGAAGCGCCGATGAGCCGGGCATCGGGCAGGTGGCTGCTCGAAGCGGATGTGCTCGAGCGGGCGTTCGAGGCCGGAGGTGGACTGCTGATCCTCTGCAACCCGGCGAATCCCGTCGGAACGGTGTACCGGCGCGGCGAGTTGCTCGAGATCTCGCGAGTGGTCGAGCGGCATGGCGGACGCGTCTTCGCCGATGAGGTGCACGCGCCGCTGATCATGGAACCCGGACTCGAGCATGTGCCGTACGCCAGTGTGTCGGAGACCGCAGCCGGCCACGCGGTGACCGGCACCTCCGCGGCCAAGGCCTGGAACATCGCCGGCGTGAAGTGCGCGCAGTTCGTGCTGAGCAACGATGCCGACGCGGAGACCTGGCAGCGGCACTGCCTGCGGGCGGAGAACGGTGCCAGCGTGCTGGGTGTGGTCGCGAACACCGCGGCCTACTCCGAGGGCGAGGAATGGCTCTGCGGGATCACTGAGCAGTTGAGGGAGAACCGGGGACGGCTGCTCGATCTGCTGTCGGATCGCCTCCCCGAGGTGCGGTGCATCGCGCCCGAGGGCACCTACATGGCCTGGCTCGAGTGTGGCGGGCTGCGGTTGTCAGGCAGGCCGGAGGAGTTCTTCCTCGAGCGGGCCGGCGTCGCGCTCACCGGCGGGGCGGGCTGCGGAGCCGGCTGGGAGGAGTGCGTGCGGTTCAACTTCGCCATGCCCTCCGCGGTGCTCGAGCGCGCGGTCGACCGGATGGCCTCGGCCGTCGCAGTGCACCGGATCGAGGCGGCCACCGGCTGAGCCGGTCGCCGCGATCCGGGACAGGCGCGAGGGGCTCATCGGAATGAGGTCGCCGCGAGCCGCCCCAATCCCTCGTCGAGCTGAGCGTCGTTCCCCGCGAAAGAGATGCGCACGTTGTGGTCGCTGCACTCTCCGAAGGCCGCGCCGGGTACGACGACCACGCCGGCTCTCTCCCTCACGAGTGCCGCCAGCTCG
>JASGDX010000065.1:0-2598 GCA_047606985.1 Leucobacter sp.
GCAACACGCCGCCTCGCACACGTCGAGACGGCGTGTTGCGACTCCCGTCTACGCGCACGGAGGAGCCAGAGCGCATCGGGGCTCGCTCGGATCGAGCCCCACCGGATCCCGAAATACGACCGTCACACACATGTGACCGCTGGGTAACGCCGGGGAGACCCCTGCGAAACAGCCCCGGCGCACACTGGTCACACGACAGCGATCTCGGCCCGGCCGGGAGAAAGGCGGCAGCGCTATGGAAGAAATCACGGCACCGCAGGTATGGACCCTCGCGAGTTCGGCGCTCGTGCTCATCATGACCCCTGGCCTCGCGCTCTTCTACGGCGGCCTCGTGCGCGTGCGCTCGGTCGTCAACATGATGCTCTTCAGCGTGAGCGCGATGGGCGTGGTCGGCGTGCTCTGGATCCTCTTCGGCTACAGCATGAACTACTTCGCCGACGGCGAGAGCGGGTTCGCCGGCAGCCCCTTCAAGGACTTCGGGCTGCTGAACACGGCGCCCGCCGACTTCATCGGCGTGGGCTTCGGCGCGGTGTTCGCGATGATCACCACCGCCCTGATCTCGGGCGCGATCGCGGATCGCGTCGGGCTGGGCTCGTGGGTGCTGTTCGCGGGCGTCTGGGCCACACTGGTCTACTTCCCCGTAGCCGCCTGGGTGTGGGGCGGCGGCTGGATCATGAACCTCGGCGGCACGCTCGGCACCCCCGATGTGATCGACCTCGCCGGCGGCACCGTGATCCACATCAACGCGGGCGCAGCCGCACTGGCCCTCGCGCTCGTCGCCGGGAAGCGCCTCGGTTTCGGCCCGGGCCTGCACAAGCCGCACAGCGTGCCGCTCGTGACCATCGGCGCCGCACTGCTGTGGTTCGGCTGGATCGGCTTCAACGCCGGCCTCGCCGAGACCGCGCCCGACGCCGGCCTCATCCTGGTCAACACGCTCGGCGCCCCCGCCGCCGGCATCGTCGGCTGGATCGTGGTCGACGTGCTGCGCGGCAAGAAGCCCGGGGTGATCGGCGCGGCCTCCGGTGCAGTCGCCGGCCTCGTCGCCATCACGCCCTCGGCGCTCAACCTGGCCCCCGTCTGGGCACTGCTGCTCGGCCTCATCGCCGGCATCGCCTGCGCCTTCGCCATCGATTGGAAGTACCGCCTGGGCTACGACGACTCGCTCGACGTGGTCGGCCTGCACCTGGTGGCCGGCGTGATCGGCTCGCTGTACCTCGGCTTCTTCGCCTTCGACGACGGCCTCTTCACGGGCGGCGACGCCGGCCTGCTGCTGGTGCAGGCGATCTCGGTGGTGTCGGTGGCGGTCTACTCCTTCGTGGTCTCGCTGATCATCGCGCTGGGAGTGAAGTTCATCACCGGCCTGCGGGTGCCCGCCGAGGTCGAGGAGGAGGGCATCGACTTCGCCGCGCACGGCGAGGAGGCGTACGCCATCGATCCCACGCCGGTCGAGGCCCGCTGACACCTCATATCCCGGTTCCCGATGCGGGGGCCCGCGCGAGCGGGCCCCCGCATTTCCGCGCGCGCAGGAGCACCCCTGCCAGGTCGAGCGGGCCGGGACACACCTGCGCATTTCTGCGCGCAGGAGCAACCCGACTCGGCGCGGAACGCGGGGCAGACTCTTCCCAGGCGCTTCCGCGTTACGCTCGGAGCATGACCGCAGCGCTCGACACCACGCCGGAAGCCCTCGCCCGAATCGCCGCAGACATCGCCGTGCAGACGGGCGAACTGATCTCGACGCTGCGGGATCGCGGGGTGTCGATCGCCGCGAGCAAGTCGAGCGCGGTCGACATCGTCACCGAGGCCGACCTCGCGGCCGAGCGTCTGATCGTCTCGGAGTTGCGGTCCGCTCGCCCCGCCGACGGCCTGCTCGGCGAGGAGGGCACGGGCGTCGAGGGATCGAGCCCGATCACCTGGGTCGTCGACCCGATCGACGGCACGGTGAACTACCTCTACAACATCCCCGCCTTCGCGGTGAGCATCGCGGCCACGGTGCGCGACGAGACCGCGTTCGCGGACGGCAGGCGCGCGATCGCCGGCGCGATCTTCAACCCGCGCACCGGCGAGCTCTTCGAGGCGCACGAGGGCGCGGGATCCCGCCTCAACGGCTCCCCCATCACCGCGACCGGCGAGACCGACCTCTCGATGTCGCTGGTCGGCACCGGCTTCGGCTACACGGCTGAGCGGCGCGCCGAGCAGGCCGCGATGACCGCGCGGCTGCTGCCCCGCATCCGCGACATCCGCCGCATCGGCTCTGCGGCACTCGATTTCTGCAACATCGCGGCAGGCCGCCTCGACGCCTACTACGAGCTGGGGCTCAACCCGTGGGACTACGCCGCCGGCGCGCTCATCGCCCGCGAGGCCGGGGCGACGATCATCGGCCGAGACGACGAGACTCCGCCTGGCACCCCGCTGATGTTCGTCGGCGACGCGGGGCTCGTGCGGGAGCTGCGCGCGGTGGTGCTGGGCGCGTAGACCGGCGCCGATCCAGCGCCCTGCCGCGCAGCGCCCTGCCGCGCAGTGCCGACCCGCCCCTCGCCCTCTCGCCCATCGCCCGCCCGCCCCTCGCCCTCTCGCGCAGTGCCGACCCGCACCTCGCCC
>JASGDX010000066.1:0-3452 GCA_047606985.1 Leucobacter sp.
CGAGCCGGGTTGGATGGCCCCGACGGCTCTCGTCCTCGCAGCCGTGCTGGCGCTGCTCGGCGCGCGCGTCACCTCGGCCCTCTCGAAGCTCATCGCCGGGCAGCGCTTCGCCGGTGCGGTGCGCACCGTCGGCGTGGTGCTGTTCGTCGCGTTCCTGCCGGTCGCCGTCTTCGCCGCTGCGAACGCGTTCGGGTCCGAGGGCCGCAGCACGGCGGCCGATGCCGCGGATGTCGCGGCCTGGACCCCGTTCGGTGCGCCCTTCGCCGCGCTCTCGCTCGCCGCATCGGGGGATCCGGACGGCGCGATCCTGCGCCTCCTCGTGGTCGGCGCCGCGATCCTGCTGCTCGCAGGGCTCTGGACGCCGATCGCCTGGGTCTCGGCCCAGCACATCGAGCGCCCGGCCGACCCGGGCTTCGCGCGCATCGGCCTCGGCTGGTTCGAGCGCTTCTCGGCCCGCCCGTCGCAGGTGATCGCCGCCCGCGAGCTCACCTACTGGTCGCGCGATCCGCGCTACCGGGTCGCGCTGTTCGCGATCCCGATCGCGCCGATCGTCATGCTGGTCGCGTTCTGGGTGGCCGGAGCCGATCTGAGCGCACTGGCGCTCGTGCCGCTGCCGGTGATCCTGATGCTGCTCGGCTGGTCGCAGCACAACGACGTCTCGATGGACTCGACCGCCATCTGGGAGCACGTGGCGAGCGGGATCCGCGGGCGCGCGGACCGGGCCGGCCGTCTGGCGCCGGTGCTGATGATCGGCGTGCCGCTGGCGCTCATCGGTTCGAGCATCACGGTGACGATCATCGGCGACTGGCGGGTGCTGCCCGCCGTGGCCGGCATGAACGTCGCGGTGCTGCTCGTGGCCTGCGCGGTGTCGAGCGTGTTCTCGGTGCTGATGCCCTACCCGGCGACCCGTCCGGGCGACAGCCCCTTCGTGCAGCCCCAGTGGTCGGGTTCGGGATCGGGCACCGCGCAGACGCTGTCCATGCTCATCTCGCTGGTGCTGGCCGTGCCGCCCGTCTGGTTCTCGATCATGGCGCTCGTCGACGTCGAGTTCATCCCCAACCTCTGGGCGCTGGCGTTCGGCGTCGGGTACGGCGCGGTCGCGCTGCTGATCGGCGTGCTGATCGGCGGCTGGATCTTCGACCGCAGCGGCCCCGAGTTGATCGCCGTGACGCAGGTCTTCGACTGACCGCTTCGCTCCCGGCGCCCGGCGGTACAATGACCGCATGGGTATCTTCACGCGACGCGATTCGGATTCCGTGAGCGGCGGCACGGGCGGCGGCACCGACGTGCTCGACCGCGAGTTCGAGAAACTGCTCGAGGACGCGCAGATCGAGGAGGGCGACCACGAGCGCTTCTCGCACTACGTGCCGAAGGACAAGATCGTCGAATCGGCGATCACGGGCAAGCCGGTGCGCGCGCTCTGCGGCAAGAAGTGGACCCCCTCGCGCGATCCCGAGAAGTTCCCGGTGTGCCCCGACTGCAAGCGGGTCTACGACCGCATGAAGAAGTAGCGGCGGCTGCGGACGGGCCACCGCGGCGGCGGCCTACAGGTACTCGGTGGGAATCGCGGGATCGCCTCGCGTGAGGCGCATGGCCACGGCCGGCAGCTCGCGCACCCGCAGGGCGTGGCGCTCGCGGGCCGCGGCGATGCCCTCGACTCCCGTGTGGCCCGGCTGCACCTCGCCGTCGACGACGAGCGGCACGAGCACCTCGCGGGCGCTCCCGCCCCGCTCCGCGAGGTCTGCGGCGAGCTCCTCGCCCTCGGCCGCTCCGCCCGGGCCGTCCCCGAGGAGGATCAGCTCGGCCGTGGCGACGCCGCGGGCGCTGTAGCGGCGGCGCACGCTCTTGCGGCCTCCGACCGAGGCCTTGTCTGCCGACTTCTTCGCCACGGAGACCCACTCGCCGGCGTCGTCCTCGTGCGCGACGAGCTTGTACACCATGCCCATGGTCGGCGATCCCGAACCGACGACCACGGAGGTGCCGACGCCGAAGCTGTCGACGGGCGATGCGGCCAGCGCGGCGACCGTGTACTCGTCGAGGTCGTTCGTGACCGTGATGCGCGTGCGCGTGGCGCCGAGCTCGTCGAGCAGCTGCCGCACCCGGGCGACCACCACGGGCAGGTCGCCCGAGTCGATGCGCACCGCGCCCAGCTCGGGACCGGCGACCTCGACGGCCGTGCGCACGCCCTGCTCGATGTCGTAGGTGTCGACGAGCAGCGTCGTGTCGGTTCCCAGCGCGGCGACCTGGGCCGCGAACGCCTCCCGCTCGCTGTCGTGCAGCAGGGTGAAGCTGTGGGCCGCGGTGCCCATGGTGGGGATGCCGTAGCTGCGGCCGGCCTCGAGGTTCGAGGTGGCGCTGAAGCCGGCGATGTAGGCGGCGCGGGCGGCGGCGACCGCGCTGTGCTCACCCGTGCGGCGGGATCCCATCTCGGCGAGCGGCTTGCCGTTCGCCGCGTGGCTCATGCGCGAGGCGGCCGTGGCCACGGCGGAGTCGGCGTTGAGGATGCTGAGCGCCAGGGTCTCGAGCAGCACGCCCTCGGCGAAGCTCGACTCGACCGTGATGAGCGGCGATCCCGGGAAGAACACCTCGCCCTCCGGGTAGCCCCAGATGCGCCCGCTGAAGCGGAAGTCGGCGAGCCAGTCGAGCGCGGCGGCGCTCACGACGCGCTGCTCGCGCAGGAAGTCGAGCTCGGCGTCGTCGAAGCGGAAGCGCTCGATCGCCTCGAGCAGGCGCCCCGTACCCGCGACGACGCCGTAGCGCCGCGCGCCCGAGAGGCGCCTCGCGAAGAGCTCGAACATGCTGCGCCGGTGGGCCGTGCCTGCCTGCAGCGCGGCGTCGACCATGGTGAGTTCGTAGTGATCGGTGAGGAGAGCCGTCGAGGTGTGCACGTCGCCAGCATAGCCCGTGCGGGTTCGGCTGCGGAGGATCGCTCGGAGGCTACCTGAAGTCGCGGGAGGAGACGCCGGCCGGCGACGCGAGCGGTTTGAAGGCCTCGGCGATGACGTTGACGACGCCCTCGGGCGAGCGCTCGAGCGCGCCGCGGATCACGAGCGCGGGGGAGGAGCGGGCCACGAGGCGGTTGCGCAGCCACACGTCGCGCCACGTCACGACGTTGACGCTGCCGGCCTCGTCCTCCAGCGTGATGAAGACGATGCCGCCGGCCGTGCCCGGCCGCTGCCGGTGGGTGACGAGCCCCGCGACCTCCACCAGCGTGCCCGGCACGGCGCGGCGCACCCGGTCGGAGCGCAGCACTCCCCGTGCGTCGAGCCGATCCCGCAGCAGCGCGAGCGGATGCGCGTCGAGCGGGATCCCGGTGGTCCACAGGTCGAGCGCGGTCTGCTCGGCCGGGTTCAGCACCGGCAGCAGCGGCGGCTGCACGTGCACCGCGATGCCCGGGAGGTAGGTCTCGCGGTTGTAGGCGGCCGGGGCGGCCGACCACAGCGCCTCGCGCC
>JASGDX010000067.1:0-4331 GCA_047606985.1 Leucobacter sp.
TCGGCGGACTCGCCGTCGGCCTCCGGGGCCTCCGCGACGTCCTTGTCAGCACTGGCGCCGGCGACGCGCTCGCCGAACTCGGGATCGTCGTCGGGCGCGAGCTCGACGACGGCCCCGTCGGCATCGTCCGCGTCGACGGGGGCGGTGATCTGGGAGACGGCGTTGCGGTGCACCTCGAGCGTGCTGGTGCCGCTGCGCAGCGTCACGCGGTTCTCGGCCTCGTCGACCGACTCGATCGTGCCGTAGATGCCCGACTGGAGCATCACCTCGGCACCGGGGCGCAGCCCGCTCTGCAACTGCTGCATCGCCGCCTGCCGCTTCTTGCCGTTGCGGAACATGAAGAAGATCAGCAGCGCGATCAGCGCGAACATCACGATAGTGATCGGATCGATGGGCACGGTGTTCCTTTCGATGGGCGTACGCATGCGTGAGCGCAGGGCACAGATTGCAGCAGTCTATCCTGTCGAAGCTGCGAGACCGCCATCTCCCAGCCGGTGATCGGCCCATTCATCCGATCTTTCCGGGTTCGGGATCAGATCAGCGTGGGAGCCCCGCCCTTCGGGGCCGGCGGCACCGCCCCGACGTGCTCCCAGCCCAACCGGGTGGCGACGCGGCCGCGGGCCGTGCGCGTCATCAGGCCGGCACGGACCAGGAACGGCTCGACGACCGCCTCGATGGTCTCGGCCTCCTCGCCGACGGACACGGCGAGCGTCGAGAGGCCCACCGGTCCCCCGTTGAAGCGCTCGACCACGGCGCGCAGCACCTCCCGGTCGAGCCGGTCCAGGCCGTGCTGATCGACGTCGTAGAGCGAGAGCGCGGCGCGCACGCTCTCGGTGTCTCCCGGCGTCTCGTGCACCAGGCTGTAATCGCGCACGCGGCGCAGCAGCCGATTCGCGATGCGAGGCGTGCCGCGGGATCGCCCGGCGATCTCGGCGATGCCCTGTTCGGAGAGTTCGAAGCCCAGCAGCCCGGCCGCGCGGCGCACCACGCTCGCCAGCTCGTCCTCCGCGTAGAACTCGAGGTGCGCGGTGAAGCCGAAGCGGTCGCGCAGCGGGTTGGGGAGCAGACCGGCCCGGGTGGTGGCGCCCACGAGCGTGAAGGGTGCGAGCTCGAGCGGCACCGAGGTGGCCCCCGCTCCCTTGCCCACCATGATGTCGACCTTGAAGTCCTCCATCGCGAGATACAGCATCTCCTCGGCGCTGCGGGCCATGCGATGGATCTCGTCGATGAAGAGCACCTCCCCCGGCGTCAGCGCCGAGAGCACCGCGGCGAGATCGCCGGCGTGCTGGATCGCCGGCCCGGAGGTCTGGTGCAGCGGTTTGTCGAGCTCGGCCGCGACGATCATCGACAGCGTCGTCTTGCCGAGGCCGGGCGGGCCGGCGAGCAGGATGTGATCGGGCGTGTGCTGCCGCATCGTCGCCGCGTTCAGCAGCAGGCCCAGCTGCCTGCGCACCTTCGACTGCCCGACGAACTCGTCGAGCGTGGTCGGGCGCAGCGCCCCCTCGTACCCCTGCTCGGAGGGCGAGGCCTGCGGGGAGAGCTCTCCCGTCATCGCTTCGCCCCGCCGCGAGCGGCCTGGAGCAGGGCGAGCGCTGCGCGCAGCAGACCGGCGCTGTCTGCGGGCGCGCCCGCATCGCGCGCGTCTTGCACGGCCTGCCCGGCATCGGATTCCGCCCAGCCCAGACCGACGAGCCCGTCGCGCACGGCCTGGGCCACGAGCTCGGCCGGATCGGATGCGACGGCTCCCGCCTGCCCGGCATCCTCCAGGCCCAGCTCGGACAGCTTGCCAGAGAGCGACACCACGATGAGCTTCGCCGTCTTGGGACCGATGCCCGGCACCTTGCGGAACGGCTTCTCGTCCTCCGCGGACACCGCGCGCGCCACCTCGAGGGGCGACAGCGCCGACAGCACCCCGAGCGCGCTGCGCGGACCCACCCCCGAGACCGCGATGAGGTGCCCGAAGACCTCGATCTCGTCCCGCGTGGCGAACCCGAAAAGGGTCAGCGAGTCCTCGCGCACCACGAGCGAGGTGCAGAGGTCGACCTCATCGCCCGGAGCGGCCTGGGCGACGCGCCCGCTCGGCACCTCCACGCGCATGCCGATCCCGCCGACGCCCACGACGACCCAACCGGCACCGGAAGCGAGCACGGGCCCGCGAATCGAAGCAATCACACACTCACCCTAGGGCGAACCTCCGACTCGCGGACCCGCGCCACACCGGCCGTTCGAACAAAACTACGAATGAGCGGCTCAGGCGTTCACGGCCACCGGCTCATGCGCCCGCTGCGAGCGCACCGACCGGTTGATCGAGGAGACGATCGCCTTCAGCGTCGCGCGAGTGGTGTCGGGGTCGATCCCGACGCCCCACAGCCGCTGCCCGTCGACCTCCAGATCGACGTAGGCCGCCGCCACCGCGTCGCCGCCCGCGCTCATCGCGTGCTCCACGTAGTCGAACAGCGTGACATCGTGGCCGTTGCCGTTGATAGCCGTGATGAAGGCGTCGACGGGACCGTTGCCGCGGCCCGTGATCTGGTGCGCGCCCTCGC
The DNA here is from genome assembly GCA_047606985.1 of Leucobacter sp. Classification (GTDB taxonomy): domain Bacteria; phylum Actinomycetota; class Actinomycetes; order Actinomycetales; family Microbacteriaceae; genus Leucobacter. Next base: position 2,547 of record JASGDX010000067.1, read on the forward strand.
CGTCGCGGTAGTCGACGATGAGCTCGGTGACACCGTCGCCGGCGCTCGTCGAGGAGGTGCGGAACAGCTCGTACCGACCCCACTGCTCGAACCCGTCGCCAGTGGTCGGCAGGTACTCGTCCTGGAAGATACGCCAGATCTCATCGCTCGAGACCTCGCCTCCCTCGCTGTCGGTGACGCCCTGCACCACGGCGCTGAACTCGATCTGCAGACGGCGCGGCAGGTCGAGCGAGTGGTCGGTCTTCAGCAAGTAGGCGACGCCGCCCTTGCCCGACTGCGAGTTCACGCGGATCACGGCCTCGTACGAGCGACCCAGATCCTTCGGGTCGACCGGCAGATAGGGAACGGCCCACTCGATCTCGTCGACGGAGGTTCCGGCGGACTCTGCATCGGACGCCATGCGCTCGAAGCCCTTCTTGATCGCGTCCTGGTGCGATCCCGAGAACGCGGTGTACACCAGGTCGCCGGCCCAGGGACTGCGCTCGGGGACGCGCAGCTGGTTGCAGTACTCGGCGGTGCGGCGCACCTCGTCGAGACGCGAGAAGTCGATCTGCGGATCGATGCCCTGCGTGAACAGGTTGATGCCCAGCGCCACCAGGTCGACGTTGCCGGTGCGCTCGCCGTTGCCGAAGAGGCAGCCCTCGATGCGGTCGGCGCCGGCCATGTACCCCAGCTCGGCCGCCGCGACGGCCTCGCCGCGGTCGTTGTGCGGGTGCAGCGACAGGATCACGTTCTCGCGGTGGGCCAGGCGCCGGCTCATCCACTCGATCGAGTCGGCGTAGACGTTGGGCGAGGCCATCTCGACCGTGGCGGGCAGGTTGATGATGACGTTGCGCTCGGGCGTCGGCTGCAGGATCTCGAGCACCGCGTTGCAGACCTCGACCGCGTAGTCGAGCTCGGTGCCGGTGTACGACTCGGGCGAGTACTCGTAGAAGATCTCGGTGCCCGCGCAGATCGACTCGCTCGCGAGGCACAGCTCGGCCGCGTCGGTGGCGATCCTCTTCACGCCCTCGCGGTCGGAGTTGAAGACCACGTCGCGCTGCAGGATGCTCGTCGAGTTGTAGAAGTGCACGATGGCGCGCTTCGCCCCGATCAGCGACTCGTAGGTGCGCTTGATCAGATGGTCGCGGGCCTGGGTCAGCACCTGGATCGTGACATCGTCGGGGATCGCGTCATCCTCGATCAGCTGCCGCACGAAGTCGAAGTCGGTCTGGCTGGCCGACGGGAAGCCGACCTCGATCTCCTTGTAGCCCATCTTGACGAGCAGGTCGAACATGATGCGCTTGCGCTCGGGGCTCATCGGGTCGATGAGCGCCTGGTTGCCATCGCGGAGGTCGACCGCGCACCAGCGAGGGGCCTGCGTGATGCGCCGATCGGGCCAGGTGCGATCGGGCAGATCGACCTCGATGATCTCGTGGAACGGGCGGTAGCGGTGAATCGGCATGCCGGAGGGCTGCTGCATGTTCTTCATGGGCTCGAAAACTTTCTCGTCTGGGTCCTGGGTTCAGCCAACGCGAAACTCCGCGACGAGGGAGGCCTGGAAACTAGGACTCGTCGCGGCAGCTAAGGAGAAGCGAGCCGAACAGCATGCCAACACTCTACCACTCTCACCGGAGACCCGTGGCCGCCGGCGTGCGCTTCCGATGCCTGCAACGCACCCTAGATGATTGATTCCTGGGGTTCAGTGGTCGTACGCGGTCAGTGACCGGAGTACCGGTTGCCTGGTGTGGTGGTTGTGCCAGATCGCGGCCGTGAGCGCGAGGAGCCGTTGCAGGACTCTCACGA
>JASGDX010000068.1:0-7372 GCA_047606985.1 Leucobacter sp.
CCTGCGCGGTGCCGCACACGGCGGCAGCCCACGGAGCGGAGCGCGGGGTGGCGTAGGCGAAGCAAACGCGCCAGCGTTTGCCGCCTGCGCGGTGCCGCACACGGCGGCAGCCCACGGAGCGGAGCGCGGGGTGGCGTAGGCGAAGCAAACGCGCCGGCGTTTTCGCAAGCCCCGGCGCGGCCGCTGCGCGGCCCCTCAGCCCGCTCGCGGCGGCGCTCATCGTTCGGGCGGATGGGTGCGGACCGCCGGTTCTCGTCAGAATGTCAGAGGTGTGGGGCAGGATCTTCTCAGGGGATCCTGCCCCTGCCGTATGCAAGCGAATCACGCGGGAGGACCGAAATGACCAGCGCCGGGCCCGAGCAGCCTCGACCCGCGATGCCGCCCGCGCAGGGACAGCCGTCGATCCAGCAGCCCGCGCCCGCTGCTCCGCCGTTCGCGCAGCCGGCTCCTCCGCCCGCGCAGAACGCGGCTCCTCAGGAGTGGGCCTGGGCGCCTCCGCAGCTGCAGACGGTCGAGACCGAGCCGCTGGAGTACCATCGCCTGCTGCGGGGCGTCTCGGGCTACCGGTGGTGGAAGCCGCTGCTGCTCCTGCTGCTCTCCGGCCTGTTCTTCGGCGTCCTCTCGATCGCGCTGGGCATCGCGTTCATCCCCGTGCTGATGTTCGGCGATCCCGAGTACGCTGCCGATCTCGCCGCAGGCACCTCCGAGATCCTCGACACGCAGCGCCCGGTGTCGGTGCTGCTGAGCCTCCTCTCCGTGATCGTCATGCTGCCCTCGGTGATGCTCGCGATGCTCGTGATGGGCATGCGCCCCGTCGGGCGCGTGTGGTCGGTCGCGACACGCATCCGCTGGGGGCTGCTGCTGCGCCTGCTCGCGGCAGGCGTGCTCTCCGTCGTGGTGATGAACGCGGTCGGCATCGGCATCGGGGTCGCGATGGATCCCGCGTCGCTGACGGAGCCGGCGACGGGCGAGGGATCCGCCGGCGCCTTCGACCCGAACGCCGCGCTGCTGTCGCTGCTGCTCGTGCTCGTGCTCGTGCCGCTGCAGTCGACCGCGGAGGAGGTCGTGTTCCGCGGCCTGTTCATGCAGGTGCTCGGCTCGTGGCTCAAGAATCCCTGGTTCGGGATCCTCATCCCGTCGGTCGGCTTCGCGCTGGCCCACATCTACGACATCTGGGGACTGGTGGCCGTCGGCATGCTCGGCGGGGTGGCCGCGTGGCTCACCTGGCGCACGGGCGGCATCGAGGGCGGCATAGCGATCCACGTCGCCAACAACCTCATCGTCTTCGCGCTCATGGCGTCGGGGATCACGGGGGAGACCGCGCAGACCTCCGACGGCAGTGGGCCGAGCGGTGTGATCGGCGAGGCGGCCGGGCTCGTGGTATTCGTCTGGCTGACGCTGCGCATCTTCCGACGGGGCGGCCACGGGCGAGAGCGCATCGACCTCATGCGGGTGCCGGTGGCGGTCGACCCGTGGGTCGCGTATGCGCCCGGGCAGCCGATGGGGCAGCCGTTCGCGCCGGCGCCGGATGGCGCAGTGGCCCCCGATGTGGGAGCGGTGCCGGCCGTGCCATCGGCCGTCTCCGCGCCGCCGGTGTTCGCTGCGCCGCCTGTTGCGGTGCCGCCGCCTGCCGCGCCGATCCCGCACGCCCCGCAGGCCCCGGCCCCGTCGTCTGCGGCAGACGCGTCTCAGTCCCCGGGTTCCGAGCCTGAGAGCCCGGCACCGTGGTATCCGGCTGACCCGCCGCCGTTCAGCCCGCCGATGTCTTCCCCGCAGCAATCCGGCCAGCCGTCATTCGATCCGTCGTCGAATCCGTTGCGCTCCGACCCTTCGCACTCAGGTCCGCAGTTCTCCGACCCGCAGCCGTCCGACGCGCAACCCTCTGGTCCTCTGATCCCCGCTCCGCGGCCGTCAGACGACGGAGACGGAGCCTCGCGTGGTTGACGCCTATGTGCTCGGCGACGGGCTGCCCGAGCTCGCCGCGGCCCTCGAACTGGCCGAGGTCGGGCTGTCGGTGCGGGTGGGCGTTCCCGAGCAGCCGTCGCCGGCATGGCGCCGGCTGCCGGATCGGGGCACGCCCGATCCGGACGGCGCGCTGCGCGACCTGCTCGACCACGTCTCCGCCCCGCTCGCCGCGGACGCATCCGCGGCGGAGCACCCCGCAGGCCCGGTCGCCGTACCGCCGTCGCCCGTGCTGCTGCGCGATGCATCGGGCGAGTGGGCTCCGCAGCCGACGCCGGCGGTGCTCGGCATCCCTGCCGTGCCGCTGTCGTCGCGGGCGCTCGCCCTGCTCGGCCGGGGAGGCGCGACGCGGGCCTATCTCGACCGGGTGAAGCCGGTGCTCACCATCGGCGATGCCCGTGCGCTGGGCGGTCTCGTGCGCGCTCGGCTCGGTCGCGCCGCGCTGGAGCGGCTGGTCGAGCCGCTCGTGCATGAGCGCTTCGGACTCCCCGCCGACGAGGTGGAGGTCGCCATCGCCGTGCCGGGCCTCAACGGGGCGCTCACGCGCGCGGGGTCGCTGTCCGGCGCGGCGTTCGCCCTGGTCGAGCGAGATGTTGCACGTGAAACCCGCATCGCCCCGCCGGGAGGCTGGCCGGCGCTGCGCGAGGCGCTGCTGGATCGGCTGGCGCTGTACGGCGTCGAGTTCGGCGACGGCTCGGCGGTGACGGTGCGCCGGAGCGCCGGCGGCGCGTCCGGAGGAGCCGACCGTCCCGGTGCGGCCTCGCGCGGGGGCCGGGCAGATGTCGTGGCTGCGGGCGCAGCGGATCCGGGTGCAGCGGATCCGGACACTGCTGGGTCGGCCGGTGCCGCCTCTGATCTCGCAGCAGCGGGGCCGGGCCGCGGAGAATCGGGCGTCGCCGATGACGGCCTCGCCGGGGAGGCGGCCTGGATCGTCGCGGAGGGCGACCTCGAGATACCGGTTCGCGCGCTCGTGTTCGACGTCGCAGCGGTGCACCGTAGGAGATCGGTCCCCGATGGGACCGAGCCCGGCGGCCTCGAGCTCGGCTTCGGCCCCGACCTCGGCCCCGGCCTCGGCACCGACCGTGCCGCGCCGGCGCCGGGCGCCGGCGCGCGATCGGGCCTCCCGCTCGGCGAGATCGAGGCGCTGCGCCCGGAGCTGCGCCGACTCGAGGCCGAGGCCCGGATCGGCGATCCCGGGCTGCCGGCCGAGGCGGGGGATCTGCCCGCGGTGCAGCTCGTGACGCTCGGCGGCGAGGTCTGGTCGGTGCGCTTCGGGCGCCGGGAGGACGGCTTCCGGGCCTGCGTCCGCGGACCCGCGGTCTCCGAAGCGGAGGCCGAGGCGCTGCTGGCCTCCGGCGGAGCCGAGGGGCGGGTCCGCGAGGTCCTGGCGCTGGCCGGCGCCGTTCCGCAGGACGAGGGGGAGCCGGTCCCGGTGCGCTCGGTCGTCGCGCCCCGCGCCTCGGCGGCTCGTCGAGGCGCCGAGGAGGAACGGCTCGAGGCCTTCCGAGTCGAGCATCGCGAGCTGCTGCCGGTCGGCGACGAGCTGCACGGGGGAGACCTCGCCGGGGCCGTGGCCGACGCGCGCACCGCCGCGGTGCCCCTCCGCCGAAGGCTTGCCGGAATCTCCGGGTGAGCGCAACTGGAGGTCTATATAGCCGTCGGGGTATGCAATCGGCGAGCCGGGCGGAGTAGGCTAGCCCAAGACCACGAAACGCCATCGGCTGGAGGCAATGATGAAGGGCAAGATCGCATTCGTTCTCGGCGCTGCGGTCGGGTACGTGCTCGGTACCCGGGCCGGCCGCGAGCGGTACGAGCAGATCAAGCGCGGCGCCCAGACCGTATGGAACACCCCGCCCGTGCAGCGGGGCGTCGGAGTGGTGCGCGACGCCGCTCAGAGCCGGGTCGGCGATCTCAAGGCGAAGGCCGTGCGGGCCGGGAAGAGCGCGTTCTCGGCGCTCCTGAACGATGACGCGAAGGCCCGCGGTCCGAAGGCGGGCTCGTCGCCCGCGCCCGCGGCCGACGGCGCCGAACGCTCCGCCGGAGATGCGTCATGAGCCGCAGGAAGGATCAGGCTGGCACCTTCGAGCTGCTCTCGCGCCTGCCGCAGCAGATCATCTCGCTCGCGAAGATCGAGTACGAGAACGCGAAGCGCGAGGTCGTCTCGAAGGCGAAGAAGGCCGGGATCGGAGCCGGCGCGATCGTCGTCGCCCTCTTCTTCCTCTTCTTTATGCTCGAGGCGCTCGTGATCGCCGCGATCGCGGCGCTCGCGCTCGTCTGGCCGTGGTGGCTCGCCGCGCTCGTCGTGGCCGCGGCCCTGCTGCTGCTGGCGGCGGCCGCGATCCTCGCCGGAGTCGCGCTCATCAAGCGCGGCAACCCGGTGCCGGAGGAGACGCTGGGCCGCGTCGGAGGCGACATCGCGGCGATGAGCGAGGTTCGGGTCAATGCGGAGCCGCCGGTCGAGCCCGGCACGCGGATGCCGCGAGTCGGCGAAGAGGGGAACTGGCGATGAGCGCGCACGACAAGCAGCGGGGCGTGGCCGAGGCGGCCGCGGCTCGGTCCGAGCTCTACGACACGCTGTCGCAGCTCAAGGATCGGCTCAACTACGCGCAGCGGGTCGACGACGCCGTGCACGAGGCCAAGCTGCGGGTGGCGGAGGAGAAGCAGCGCAATCCGCTCGGCTTCGCGCTCGGCGTGGCCGGCGTCGCGGCCGCGGCCGGCCTGGTCGTGTGGGGCGCGGCGGCCGCGGTCGCCCGGCGCTTCGGCTAGGGTGCGTCTTCGCGGATCCTCATCCACCGCACGCCACGGCGACGATGCACAGGGCGCGCTGCGGGCCCCGAATCGCAAGGTTACATTTCGGTTGCGGTCGTCAGCGCGATTGCGCTCGTTTTGCCTTCGGAGTGCCTCGGGGTCAGAATAGGGACCAATGGAAGTCCATCGGCGGCCGTGCATCGGGTCAGCGTGCAGCTGATCTGCGGCTGGTTGTGTAGGTGTCGAGTGAGTAGGGTGTATGTCGGCTGAGACGAAACCGCTCAGTGGCCTGCGTGTTCTGGTGCCCAGGGGAGGGACCTGGGGAGAACTGGTCTCGAAGGCGTTGCGTCAGCGGGGAGCCCACACGGTCATCGCTCCGCTCGTGGACTTCGCGCACACGAGCGAGGAGGACAAGCTCGTCGAAGCCCTGAAGGAGCTCGAGGCCGGCCGCTTCGACTGGATGACGGCGACCAGTTCAACGGTCGCCGATGTGCTCCTCCACCACAACGCCGTGATCCCGCCGCAGACGAGAGTCGCCATCGTCGGAGAGGCCACGGCGGTGGCGTTCCAGGAGGCCGGCTACCCCATCACCCGCAAGCCGCACCGCGACAACAGCACGCACGCGCTGCTCGAGGAGTGGCCGGAGATCGACACCGGCGAGCGGCTGCGCGTGCTCACGCTGCGCTCCGACGTGGCGATCCCCGTGCTCACCCAGGGGCTCATGGGGCGCGGGCACGACGTGACGCAGGTGCTCGCCTTCCGCACCGTCGGCGTGCCCGCCTCGGTGCGCATCCGCGAGGACATCGACTCCGGCCGCATCAACGCGCTGCTCGTCGCGTCGGCCAAGATCGCCGAGCAGGTGGCCGCGCAGTTCCCCGAGCTGCCCGAGAACACGATCGTCGCCTGCGCGGGCGGGAATACGCTCGAGGCGGCGGCGGCGCTCGGCCTGCCGACCGAGGCCGACGATCCCGCGCACCCGCTGTACGCGAAGAAGCGCGCGCTGATCGCGACCGTCGAATCGGCCATCGACCAGAGCGACATGCTCGACTGACCCCGATCCCGGACCGACGGCCGATCCCGCGCCGACGACCGATCCCGCGCTGACGACCCGAGCCCGTCTCGGCGCCTCGGCGCCGCCGCGTTCGACCGTGCTCGCCCAGCCCTCGACTCCTCAGCCGCTCAGCAGCCAGGACACGACCGCGATGACCGGCAGCGAAGCGAAGGTCGTGAAGAACACGGTGTCCCGCACCATCGTCTCGGCGCGACGGTAGGTCGCGGCGTAGTTGTAGACGTTCTGCGCGGTGGGCAGCGCCGCGATGGTCGTCGCGACGAACACCTCGTGGGCGCCGAGCCCGCAGGCCGAGGCGATCCCCCACGCCACGAGCGGCATGACCAGCACCTTCAGCGCCGCAGCGGCGAACACCGCGACCCTCCCCGTGCCCGGCTGCAGGGCGCGCTGCCCGCGCAGCGAGATCCCGAAGCTCAGCAGCACCATCGGGATCGCGGCCGCGCCCAGCATGTCGACGGGGCCCATCAGCAGCTCCGGCATCGGCAGTCCGGCCATCGCGACGAGCAGGCCGAGCACCGAAGCGATGATGATCGGGTTCGACGCCGCGCGCCCCAGCGCCACGATCGCGCCGCGCTGATTGCCGCGCGTCGACTCGAGGATCGCGAGCACCGCGGGGGCGAAGACCACGAGCTGCACGAGGATCAGGGGCGCGACGTAGGCCGCGTCGCCGAGGATGTACACGGCGACCGGCAGGCCGAGGTTGTTCGAGTTGACGTAGCCCGAGCAGGTCGCGCCGAGCGTGGTGCCCGCGAGATCCCGCCTGAACCACAGCCGCGAGGCGACGACGAACAGCGCCGCCGCGATGACCGCCGCGGCGCTCGTCACCAGGATCACCGGCGACAGCATCACACCCGGATCGCTGCGGCTCAGCACCGAGAACAGCAGCGCCGGCGTGGCGACGTAGAAGGCGACCCGGTTGAGCACGAGGCGCTGCTCGCCCTCGACCACGCGGAACAGCGCGGCCAGGTACCCGGCGCCGATGATGCCGAGGATCAGCGCGAAGCCCTGCAGCACGCCCAGCATCAGCGGGCCCCGCTGAGCCGTGACGGGGTTGCGGCGTGCATCATGGATCCTCCTCCGGGCGACCCCACCAGCGTAGTGCCGCCGCTCATCCGAGCGCCTCGGCGGCCTCCTCGAGGATGATCGCGGAGACGGCGTCGAGGAGGGGCGAGCGCAGATTCCATCGCTGCCAGTAGAGCGGCAGCTCGATGGCGGCGCCCGGGACCAGTTCGGCGAGGCGCCCCGCCGCGAGCGCCTCGGCGCACTGAAGCTGCGGGAGCATGCCCCAGCCCATGCCGAGCTCGACCGCGAGCGCGAACTCCGCGGACGACGGCACGAAGTGGCGCGGCGGGTCGATGCCTGCGCGGGTGACGCGGCGGATGAAGCGCTGCTGGAACATGTCGTGCCGGTCGAACTCCACGATCGGAGCGGCTGCGAGCGTCGCGGCGGAGACGCCGGCGCCCGTGCCGAAGTGCTGCGCGATGAAGTCAGGCGCGGCCACGGCCCGGTACCGGTCGACACCGATGCGCACCGAGGTACAGCCCGGCACCGCCTCGGCCGTCGCCGTGAGCGCGGCCATCACCTCGCCGCTGC
>JASGDX010000069.1:0-3529 GCA_047606985.1 Leucobacter sp.
CGCGATCCCGAACCGCCTACGCGTGCAGGTGCGCGCCCTCGCCGCCGTGGCTCGCGGGCTCGAGCTGCAGCGTGATGTGCCCGGTGTCGAAGTGCTCGTGCAGGCAGGCGCGCAGTTCGTCGAGCACCGCGTGGTAGCCGCGCTCGCTCCAGGCCGCGTCGGTGACGGTGACGTGGGCGGAGAACGCGGCGACGCCCGAGGTGATGGTCCAGGCGTGCACGTCGTGCACCTCGGCGACCCCGGGCACGGCGAGCATGTGGTCCCGGGCCGCGTCGACGTCGAGGTGCTCAGGCGAGCCCTCGAGCAGCACGTCGACGACATCGCGCAGCAGGCTGTAGGCGCGGGGCGCGATGAGTGCGGCGATGAGGATCGAGGCGACCTGATCGACCGCGCTCCAGCCGGTGAGCATGATGATGACGCCCGCGACGATCACGGCGATCGAGCCGAGCAGGTCGCCGAGCACCTCGAGGTAGGCGCCCCGCACGTTGAGGCTCTCGCGCTGCCCGCCCTGCAGGATGAGCAGCGAGGCGAGGTTCGCGACCGCGCCGGTCACGGCCGCGATGAGCATCGGGCCGGAGTGCACCTCGACCTGGTCGCCGAAGCGCGCGATCGCCTGCACGAGGATCACGACGGCGATGACGCCGAGCACGATGCCGTTGATCAGCGCCGCGAGCACCTCGACGCGCAGGTAGCCGAAGGTGCGCTTCGACGTGGCGGGCAGGCCGGCTATGAGGCTCGCGATGAGGGCGATCGCCACGCCGGTGGCGTCGGTGAGCATGTGGCCGGCGTCGGCGAGCAGCGACAGCGAGTTCGAGATCAGCGCGCCGATCACCTGCACGGCGAACACGGCGAGGGTGATGCCGAGCACGAGCACGAGCCGCTTGCGGTGCCGGCCGGTCGCGGTCGCGGCGCCGGATCCGGCCGCCCCGAGCCCGTGGTCGTGCGAGTGGCCGTGGTCGTGCGAGTGGCCGTGGCCGCGGTGCGCACCCGCGGCGGCCCGCGGCCGCTCGGGGTGCCCGGCGCTGAACTCCGCCTCGCACTCCTCTCCGGGCTGCTCCTCGCTCATACGGCCGACCCTATCAACCCCGTCGCCGCGGCGGCCGGGCGAGGAGCCGGTCCCGGCCGCCTGGACGGTCGAGGCGATACGCTCGATGCATGGGCTCTGCGCCGAACACCTCACCGCTCCGCGTCGGCTTCGTGATGCTGCACACCTCGCCGCTCGACGTGCCCGGCACCAAGGACGCGGGGGGCATGAACGTCGTGGTGCGCGCCCAGGCCGACGCGCTCGCCCGGGCCGGCCACGAGGTGCGCATCTTCACGCGGCGCAGCGATCCCGCGCCCGCGGCCCGGACCGAGCTGCGCCCGGGCCTCACCGTCGTGCACCTCGACGCGGGGCCGCCACGGCTGCTCGCGAAGGGCGAGCACGAGGGCGTCATGGGGCGGTTCGGCGAGCTGCTCGACGCCGAGCTGGCGCGCGAGCCCGTCGACCTGCTCCACGCCGAGCACTGGTTCTCGGGCATCGCGGCGCTGCCGGTCGCGCGCCGCGCCGGGATCCCGCTCGTGCAGAGCTACCACTCCATCGCCGCCCAGCCCGAATCGCCGCTCGGCGAGGGGGAGCGCCCCGAATCGCCCGGGCGCCTCGCGGGCGAGCGTCTGCTCGCGCACGAGGCCGATCTGGTGATCGCGGTGAGCGAGGCCGAGCGGCGCACGGTGCTCGAGCGCCTCGAGGGTGCCGAGGATCGCGTGCGCGTGGTGCCGCTGGGCGTCGACACCCGGCTCTTCCACCCGTGCGCCACGCAGGAGTGCGCGGAGGATCGCGACTGGCTCTCGAGCGGCGGGCGCCCCGAGGCGATCGTGGTGGGCCGTCTGCACCCGATGAAGGGCTTCGACCTGGTGATCGAGGCGGTCGCGGCCATCGATCCCGAACGGCGGCCGATGCTGCGCATCGTGGGCGCGCCCCCGCCCGACGGGGACGAGTACGTGCGCTCGCTGCACGACGCCGTCGCGCGCCACGGCATGCTGTGCACGACCGCGTTCGACGGGGCGCTGCGCCGCAGCGATCTCGCCGAGCGCATCCGCCGCGCCGCGGTGATGCTCGTGCCGTCGCACTCCGAGACCTTCGGGCTGGTGGCGCTCGAGGCGGCGGCCTCGGGCATTCCGGTGATCGCGCGCGCGGCCGGCGGGCTGCGCGAGGCCGTGGTCGACGAGGAGACGGGCGTGCTGATCGGCGAGGGCGCGACCGGGGGCGCCGCCGGCGCCGACGACCCGGGTGTGTGGGCCGCGGCGATCGAGCGACTGCTGGGCGACGAGGCGCTGCGGGATCGCATGGGAGCGGCGGCTCGGGATCACGCGCTGACGCGTAACTGGGACGTCTCTGCGGCGCGCCTGCTCGAGGTCTACCGCGAGGTGCTCGCCCGGTAGTCCCTGCTTTGGTTCCTGCCGCGCGCCCCTGCCTTGCTCTGCCTTGCTCTGCCTTGCTCTGCCCAACTTTGTTCGACTCCCCACCTTGTCGCCGACTCCCCACCGAAATCGCGCGAACAACCTGGGGAACCGGCGAAAAGGTGGGGAGTCGGCGGAGTAGGAGGGCGGGTTTCGACTCCCTCGTTGCTCGGTCGCTCAACCGGCGGGTCGCTCAACGGGCGGGTCGCTCAACCGGCGGACCGGGCCGGGCCCGCAGGCCGCGGCTCCTCCGGGCCGGGCCCGGTTCAGGGCGCGAACACGCGCAGGGCGCCGGGGAGCACGCGGAAGCGCACCGATCCCTCGCCGATGCGCTCGCCGTCGACCACCGCGGCCGATCCCGGCGCCGACACCTCGATGGTCGAGCCCCGGTACTGCACCACCTCGGGTCGTTCCGCGTGCCTCGCCCGCAGCAGCATCGGGAACAGCCGGATCAGGCGCGCCCGCCCGATCGGGCGCACGTGCGTGACGTCGAGCAGTCCGTCGGCCGGATCCGCCTCGGGGCAGATCGGGATCCCGCCGCCGTAGCTGCGGGTGTTGGCCACCGCGACGAGGATCCCGGTCGCGGGCCTGGCCGATCCCGCATCGATGCGCAGCGAGAACGGAGCCGGCCGCAGCCGGATCAGCTCGATCACCAGCGCCAGGTAGTAGCGGGCCCCGCCTCGCGGCCAGCGCAGCCGGTTGGTGCGCTCGCTGACCTTCGCGTCGAAGCCGAGCGCGGCAACGGTCAGGAACCGGCGGCGCAGCCCGCCGCACTCGGCCTCGGCCACGTCGATGGCTCGGGTGCGACTGCGCAGCGCGAGGTCGGCGGCCGAGGCGGCCCGCTCCGCCGAGCCGTGCGGCAGGCCGAGGGATCGTGCCAGGTCGTTGCCCGTGCCCGCCGGCACGAGCGCGATCGGCACGTCGGTTCCCACGACCTCGTCGAGGATGAGCGACAGCGTGCCGTCGCCCCCGACCACGACGAGGGCGTCGACGCCCTCCGCGACGGCCGCGGCCGCGTGGCGCCGCGTCTCCTCGGGCGAGTCGCCGACGAGCAGCCGGGCATCGGCGCCGCCCGCGCGCAGCCGGGCCG
>JASGDX010000070.1:0-2629 GCA_047606985.1 Leucobacter sp.
AGCGCGCGGGGCGGGGTGCACGAGTGCTGCGGGCTGGGCAGCGACGCGCGGACTGCGGGCAAGGCGGGGATGTGCGGACTGCGGGCTGGGCAGGGACGCGCGGACTGCGGGCAAGGCGGGGATGTGCGGACTGCGGGCTGGGCGCGTGCGCGGGTGCTGCGGGCAAGGCTGCCGCCGGGGCTGCCAGCGGGGCTGCCGGCGGGGCCCGGCTCAGTCCCTCAGCTGCGCGGCGACCGAGGCGAGCACGGCGTCGGGGGATCCCGCGGCGTCGTAGACGGCGACGAGCACTCGCTGCCGCCCTTCGCTGGCGTCGGGGGAGAGCCAGTGCTCGTAGAGCGCGGTGAGCTGGCGCAGATCCCGCGTCACGGCGCGCGATGCGTCTGGCACGCTGCCGCGCAGCCAGTCGCGCAGGGCGGCGTTGTGCACCGCGACGACCGAGGCGGCGAGCGCCGCGGCCGCCCAGTCGGGGCTGCCGGGCTGCAGCGCGTCGCGGATGTAGCGCTGGAACACCCGCTCGTAGCGGTGGGTGATCACGAGTTCGCGATCCCGCAGCGACGGCGTGTGCCGCATCAGGTCGAAGCGCAGCCGCGCGGCCTCGGGATTGCGGATCAGCAGCCTGAGCACGTCGGCGGTGCCCTCGACGAGGGCCTCGCGCGCGGGCAGCCGCGTCGTCTCGAGGAAGGCCTCGAGCTGCGCGAGCGCGTGGTCGTGGTCGTGGAAGACCACGTCGTCCTTGTTGCCGAAGCGGCGGAAGAACGTGCTGCGGCTCATGCCGACCGCATCGGCGAGATCCTCCGCCGTCGTGGCGTCGTAGCCCCGCTCGGCGAGGCGGCGGATCGCCGCCGTCGAGCTGTCGGGTGCGGAGGCGGCGCGAGGGGATTGGCTGGCCATACGCCGAAGTTAGCATATTCGGCCGACTTGGCACTAGGTTTCAGGAGCATCCTGCGCAGAATGTTGCGGTAACCGGTGTGATGTGCGGTAGAGTGCTGATCGAGTTTGAGACGCCGTCTCAATGATGGGTCGCGGGTGCGGGATCGCGGGATCCCGCAACCCGGACCCCGGGCCGCCGCGCCGCGGTCGACCGCAGCGGCGCAGATGGAGAGGAACCACGATGCCGAACACCAGCCGCACCTCCGTCAGCCAGGGCACCGAGGCGCCCGACTACGAGCTGTGGGAGCCGATCGACGTCGATGTCGCGGGAGCCTTCCGCGGGCTCTCCGCCGAGGATCTCGCCTACCGCGACCGGGCCCGCGACTTCGTGCAGCACGAGCTGCGCCCGGTCATCGCCGGCCTCTGGGACCGCGCAGAGTATCCGCTCGACCTGGCCCGCCGCCTCGGCGAGCTCGACCTGCTGCGCGACGGCATCGATGTCGAGGGCTTCCCCGAGCAGAGCGCGCTGGCCGCGAACCTGGTGTCGATGGAGCTCGCCCGCGGCGACGCCTCGATCGCCACGATCGTGGGGGTGCAGGGCGGCCTCGCGCTGCGGTCGATCGCGTACTGCGGCTCGGAGGAGCAGCGGCGGCGCTGGGGATCGCCCCTCGCCCGCGGAGAGGAGCTCGGCGCCTTCGCGCTCACCGAGCCCACGCACGGCTCCGACTCGGTGAGTCTCGAGACCCGCGCCGAGACCGACGGCGACGACTTCGTCATCACTGGGCGCAAGCGCTGGATCGGCTCGGGCAGCGTGGGCCAGGTGTCGGTCGTGTGGGCCCGCGGCGACGACGGGCAGGTGCAGGGCTTCCTCGTGCCGCAGGACGCCCCCGGCTACCGCGCCACCACGATCGAGGGCAAGATCTCCCTGCGCGCCATCTGGCAGGCCGACATCGAGCTCGACGCGGTGCGCGTGCCCGCGAGCGCGAAGCTGCCGGGCGCTCGCGGCTTCAAGGACACCTCGCGCGTGCTGCAGGCCACCCGCCTCGGCGTGGCATGGGCCTCGCTCGGCATCGCCCAGGGCGTCTACGAGACGGCGGTGCACTACGCGAAGCAGCGGGTGCAGTTCGGAAGGCCGCTCGCGGCGTCGCAGATCGTGCAGTCGCGCCTCGCCGAGATGCTCAGCCAGCTCACGTCGCTGCAGACGCTGCTCATGGGACTCACCGCCGCCGAGGCGCGCGGAGAGCTGAGCGGCCCCGGTGCTTCGCTCGGCAAGTTCACGGCCACCCGCACCGCGCGCGACATGGCCCGCAACGCGCGCGATCTGCTCGGCGGCAACGGGATCCTGCTCGAGAACCGTGCGGCCCGTCACTTCGCCGATGTCGAGGCGCTGCACACCTACGAGGGCACGGAGACCGTGCAGGCCCTCATCATCGGCCGCGAGATCACCGGGCTGTCGGCCTTCGCCTGAGCGGGCGCCCGGTCGGAGCCGCAGGGTCCTCGCTCGCCTGCGACCTCGACGGTTCGCGAAGTTCCGTGGGAAGGGTTTTCCGGTCGTTCCCGTGGAAACGGCCGGAAAACCCTTCCTACGGAACCCGATGCCGGGTCACCCGATGCCGGGTCACCCGATGCCGGGTCACCCGATGCCGGGTCACCCGATGCCGGGTCACCCGATGCTCCGGCGCTCCGACGCCCGGGTGGTGCTGCTGTTCCGCGACGCCGACGCGGAACCGAGGAGGCGCCG
Organism: Leucobacter sp.; assembly: GCA_047606985.1. Classification (GTDB taxonomy): domain Bacteria; phylum Actinomycetota; class Actinomycetes; order Actinomycetales; family Microbacteriaceae; genus Leucobacter. The sequence goes on from JASGDX010000070.1 coordinate 2,612, forward strand.
CGTCCGGTTCGCGGCCTG
>JASGDX010000071.1:0-3009 GCA_047606985.1 Leucobacter sp.
AGGGGTCGGCGCCGAGCACCGTGAGCTCCGCCCGTTTGCCTGGGGCGATCGAGCCGTACCGGTCCTCGTGCCGCACCGAGCGCGCCGCATGGACGGTGTAGCCTTCGAACGCCTCCCGGGGCGTGAGCGCCTGCTCGGGCTGCACCGGGGCTGTCCCCGGCCGCTCGACCGGGCGGCGCAGGATCGTGTCGGCGATCATGCGGCGCGGGTCGAACGGCGTCACCGGCCAGTCGCTGCCGAGGGCGACCGTCGCCCCCGTGTCCCGGATGTCCCGGCAGCGCCAGCCGTGCGAGGCCCGCTCGGGGCCGAGCCGCACCGACCAGTTGTCGCTCCGGTCCGCCCGCGTGTGGTGGGTGCCGTGGATCGGCTGCATGCTGGCGGCGACGCCGAGCTCGGCGAAGCGCCGCACGGTCTCGTCGCCGATGGTCTCGATGTGCTCGATGCGATGCGGGGCCCGGCTCCGGATCTCCTCTCCGAGCGATTCCAGGGAGTCGAGCACGAAATCGACGCCCCGATCCCCGATCGCGTGCGTGGTCGTAGGGATGCCCCGCTCGGCGAAGAAGCGCTGAACGGCCCGGTAGCGGTCGGGATCGGTCCAGATCGACTGCGTGCCCTGTCCGACGCTGTCGGGCTCGTGCAGCCAGGCCGTGCCGTTGTCGACGGTCCCGTCGATGAAGAATTTGACGCCCTCGACGCTCCACCGCCGTCCGCCGCTGCCCTGGAGCTCGACGACGCGCTCGAGTTCGGCCTCCGTCGTCCCGGGGAAGATCATGGGCGAGAACCGCAGGCGGATCGGCAGCCCGCCCCGCTCCTCCACCGCGGAGATGAGCTTCGCCCCCTCCTCGGAGAAGTCGAGCACGTGGTTCGCGGTGAGGCCGCTCTCGGCCATGCTCCGGAGCAGCGCGGTGAGGCGCTCGACCGAGACGTCGAAGGTCTCCGGGGGGATCCGCTCCAGCAGCCACTCGATCGCTCCGATCTCGACGATGTAGCCGGTGGGGACTCCCTCGTCGTCGACGTCGATGCGCGACTCGTCGTCGAAGGATTCCTCCCCGGTGAGCCCGATCTCCCGCACGGCGGCCGAGTTGACGACCGCGGAGTGCGCGTCGCGCATGCGGAGGAAGATCGGCCTGTCGGGCGAGACGTCGTCGAAGATGCGGCCGGTGAACCCCGAGTGCTCGAACACATTGGGGTCGAGGCCCCATCCGAGGATCCATCGATCCTCGGCGCTCCCGCCGGTCACGGCCCGCGAGACGACGGCGCGGACCTCCTCGAGCGACATGTCGGTCAGCTGCAGCCCCCGGCTGAGCGGCAGCCCCATGACGATGTGCGTGTGGCAGTCGGTGAGGCCCGGCACGACCGTCGCCCCGGGGTAGCGGTGGATCTCGGTGCCCGGTCCGACGAGGCCCGAGAGCGAGTCCTCCGAGCCGACCGCGAGGATCTCCCCGCCGCCCACCGCGATCGCGGTTGCGGGATCCCCCTCCGCTTCGAAGGTGTGCACCCGGTCTGCGACGACGAGCAGATCGGCTCTGCCTGCTGAGAGATTCTCCACCATGCTTCGAACACTCCTTCTCGACTGATGCGGCGCCGCACGCGGGCTCCTGCGGAGCGACGAGTGCTCCCACCCATTGCAGGAACGTTCCGGCATTCAGCACCATAACACCATCCGGCCGAGGCCGCGAGCGCGATCCCCGAACACCTAAGCTGAGAGGATGAACCGCGCACCCGTGACCATCATCGATATCGCCGCCGAACTCGGCGTGTCGAAGACCACCGTATCGGCGGCGCTGCACGGCAACGGCCGGGTGTCGAAGGCCATGCAGCAGCGGGTGGCCGAGGCCGCCGAGCGTCTCGGCTACGTCTCGAACCGAGCCGCTCAGAAGCTCCGCAGCAGGCAGGCGCAGAGCGTGGGCCTGCACCTCTTCGCCAACAGCCAGGCCCTCGGCTTCTACATGGAGTTCGCCTTCGGCGTCATCGACGTGGCGGCGGCCCACGGTCTCGACCTCCTGCTCCTCACCGAGACGGAGGCTCAAACCCGCAACCGCAGCCTTGCGGCCGACGGCCTGCTCGTGCTCGACCCCACGGCCGACGACCAGTTCATCGAGTACGCCTCGAAGACGCGGATCCCCATCGTGGCGGTCGGCCCGGTGTCGCCGAATCAGCAGCCCCTCATCCGGGGCCAGATCTACTGCCGGCAGGACCTGATGACCCCGATCCTGCTCGACCGCCTCGCCGCGGCCGGCGCGCGCAGGCCGGCGGTCATCACCCTCGATCACCAGATCGAATGCGTCTGGATCACGGAGGCGGTGGATGCCTATCTCGAGTGGACCGCGATGCGGGGCATCGAGCCGCGGGTGATCCGCTCGAGCTTCCCCTCCGGCCCCGACGAGGCCGACGACGCCGTCGATCGACTCGTCTCGGAGGCCGACATCGACTCCGTGCTCGTGGTGCAGCAGGGCCTCGCCGCATCCGTATCGAAGCTGTACCGCGCCCGCACAGGCACGCCGCTCCTCACGGCCGCTCTCGCCGCGGACCCCGCCTCGGAGAGCGATCTCGATCACCTGTTCGCCGTCGATCTGAACGCGCGCGAATACGGGCGCAGAGCGGCGCAGCTCCTCGTCGAGGTGATGCAGGACGGCTCGAAGCGGGAATCGCCGGTGTTCCATCGGGAGGTGTCGCTCCTCTCGCGGGGCCGGACCCCGATCCCGCTCTTCTCGCGCTAGAACCCCGCGCTCTCCCTCGCACTCTCATCCGCCTCCTCACCCGCGCACACCCGCGCACACCCGCGCACACCCGCGCTCACCCCGCTCGAGGCGCATCCCGGCGCCCGCGGAATACGGCGACGTAACGATTCCGTGACACCTCTGTCAACCCGGTCGAGATGGGCTACTATTCGTTTGCAGGAACGTTCCCGCTAAGCGTGCGAACGCACGAGCAGGACCCGGCCGCGCGGCCGCGGAGCCCGGAACGTCTCCTGTCCGAGCAAAGGAGCCACCACACATGAAACGCCTC
>JASGDX010000072.1:0-4629 GCA_047606985.1 Leucobacter sp.
CCTCGATCACGTCCGCCTCCTCGACCATGCGCTCGGTCTCGGGATCGGCCCGGTTGTAGACGCAGGCCACCTGGGTGCGCTCGTAGACGCGGGCCAGCGCGCCCCGGGCCCGGTCGGCGGGCTTCTCGTCGCCGGACTCGGAGGAGAAGTCGAGGCAGACGCTCGCGTACGGCGAGACGCCGCGCGCGCGCAGGAGCTGTTCGGCGGAGAGCTCCACCACGATCGCGTCGTAGCCCTGCGGGTCGCGCAGCGCGTCGAGGATCGGGGATCCCGCGTCCGAGGGCACCGCGCGCAGGCCCGCGGCGACGAGCATGTGCGCGACGAGGCGCACCGTCTCCGCCGTGTCGCGCGAGCCGGTCACGGAGATCCAGTCGGCCACGCGCGGGGTCTTGTCGCGCAGGCGCCAGCCCAGTTCGAGGTCGCCCCACAGCGGGACGGCGTTCGCATCCGCCCACTCGGCGAGCGGATGCGCGGCGCTGAGCGCCGACGGCGCGACCACGAGGTCGGGGGCGAACGCGGCGAGGTCGCGGATCCTCCCGGCCGGATCGTCGCTGCTGAAGCGCTCCGAGCCGATCACGTCGAGCAGGCGCTCGAGATCGGGATCCTGCCCCTCGTGGATCACCCGCACCCGCGCGCCGAGTTCGACGAGGGTGTCGGCCGCCGAGAACTCCACCGCGCCCAGTCCCAGCACGGCGACGCGGAGCCCCGACCAGTCGTCGTGCCAGCTCGCGAGCGCCTCGGCGCGCGCGCGCCGACCACTGCCCGCACCGCCGCCCGTCGCCGAGCCGTTCTCGAGTCCGCTCACTGCTGCAGCAGCCATTCGCCGTAGAAGGCTCCGACGCCGGTGATGGCGAACAGGCCTGCGATGATCCAGAACCGCACCACCACGGTCACCTCGGCCCAGCCCTTCAACTCGAAGTGGTGGTGGATGGGGCTCATCAGGAAGATGCGCCTGCCCTTCGTCGCCTTGAAGTAGAGGCGCTGCAGGATCACCGAGCCGGTCTCGACGATGAACAGCCCGCCGATGAGCACGAGCAGGAGCTCGGTGCGGGTGAGGATCGCGAGCGCGGCGATCGCGCCTCCGATGGCCATGGAGCCCGTGTCGCCCATGAAGACCTTCGCCGGGTTGGTGTTCCACCACAGGAAACCGGCGAGGCCCCCGAGGAACGCCGCGGCGACGACCGCCAGGTCCATCGGATCGCGCACGTCGTAGCACCCGGGCTCGACGAGGTCGGCGCAGCTCTGGGCGCCCTGCCAGAAGCCGATCACGAGGTAGGCGCCGAACGCGAAGATCGCAGCGCCCGCCGCGAGGCCGTCGAGGCCGTCTGTCACGTTGACGGCGTTGGTCGTGGCGGTCACGATCACCATGATCCAGACGATGAACAGCACGATCCCGGCGACGGCGCCGAGCGCCAGGAAGTCGAAACGAGTGTCCCTGAACAGCGAGATGCGCGTCGAGACCGGTATGAGCCCGGCCTCGTTCGAGAATCGCAGCCCGAGCAGCGCGAAGGCGACGGCGATCACCACCTGGCCCGCGACCTTCGCCCACCCGTTGAGGCCGGCCGAATTCTGCATGCGGGCCTTCATGAAGTCGTCGACGAAGCCGACGAGGCCGGCTCCGACGGCCATGAGGAGCACGAGCAGCGCCGACGGCGTCGGCCGCTCGCCCATCACGAGCTTGCCGACGAAGTAGGCGATGACGGAGCCCGAGAGGAAGATGAGGCCTCCCATCGTGGGGGTCCCCCGTTTCACCTCGTGCTCCTTCGGGCCGTCGACGCGGATCGGCTGGCCCCAGCGCAGACGGTTGAAGAAGCGCACGAACAGCGGCGACAGCAGCAGCGAGTAGAGCAGCGAGAAGCCGCCGGCGATGAGCAGCGCGATCATGCGAAGGCCTCCCCCAGCCGGTCGCCGAGCCGCTGCAGCCCTGCGGCGTTGGAGGATTTCACGAGGACGGTGTCACCGGGCAGCAGGGTGCGCAGCAGGTAGTCGTAGGCCTCGTCCTGAGTCTCGAAGAACACGCTCTCGCCGTCCCACGATCCCTCGTTGATGGCGCTGATGTGCAGGTGCCTGGCCTCCGTGCCGACGACCACCAGCTCGGAGATGCGCAGGCGCACCGCCTGCAGGCCCACACGGATGTGCTCCTCGATGGAGTACTCGCCGAGCTCGCTCATGGCGCCCAGCACGGCGACCGAGCGGCCCTCCGGCCTGCGGATCTGGGCGAGGGTGCGCAGGGCCGCGCTCATCGAGTCCGGGCTCGCGTTGTAGGCGTCGTTGATGATCGTGATGCCGTCGCGACCGCCCAGCACCTCCATGCGGCCGGGCGCGGCGAGGGTCGCGGCCTGCAGCGCGTCGACGACGTCCGCGAGCGGCAGGCCGAGCTCGAGGCCGACGGCGGCCGCGGCCAGCGCGTTCATCACGTGATGCTCTCCGAGCACGCGGAAGCGCACGGGCAGCGACGCGCTCGACCCGTCGGCGAGACGCGCGCGCAGCGTGAAGCGGGTCCCCTCCGCGTCGGAGTCGATGTCGTCGGCGCGCACGTCGGCGTCGGGGTGCAGGCCGAACCAGCGCACCCGGGCGGCCGTGAGATCGGCCATCTGCGCCACGCGCGGGTCGTCGCGGTTGAGCACGGCGACGGCGCTCGCCGGCAGATCCCGCACCATTTCGCTCTTCGTGCGGAACGTGGCCTCGATGCCGCCGAACTCGCCGGCGTGGGCGAGCCCCACCGACAGCACCACGCCGATGTGCGGGGGCGCCATGGCCGTGAGACGCGCGATCTCGCCCTCGGCGCTCGCGCCCATCTCGGCGACGAGCGTGCGCGTGCCCGCCTCGACGCGCAGCATGGTGAGCGGACCGCCGACCTCGTTGTTGAACGACTTGGCCGAGGCGACGGCCGGGCCGAGCCGCTCGGCCATCGCCGCGACGAGGTTCTTCGTGGTGGTCTTGCCGTTGGAGCCGGTGATGCCGACGACCGTGAGCCCGCCCTCCGCGCGCACGCGCCGCACGACCTCGGTGGCGAGCGCGCCGAGCGCGTCGGTGGTGTCGGCGACGATGATCTGCGGCACCCGGTCGTCGGCCTCGCGCTCGCCCACGATCAGCGCGGCTCCGGCGTCGACGGCCTTCGCCGCGAACAGGTGGCCGTCGGTCTCCTCGCCGCGGCGGGCGAAGAAGATCTGCCCGGGCCGCACCTCGCGGGAGTCGGTCTGGGACTCGCCCGAGACGACGGCGTCGGGTCGGGATCCGCTCGCGCCGGGCACCAGTCGGCCTTCCACCGCGGCGGCGATCTCCGCCAGCGTCAGTTCAATCACGGAAGCAATCCTGCCTCGCGGAGCGCTCCGCGTACCTCATCACGCGCCGAATAGGGCAGCATCCGCCCGGCGATCTCCTGATGGTCCTCGTGCCCGGGACCGGCATACAGGATAACGTCTTCCGGCCCGGCGATCGAAACCGCGCGGCGCACGGCGACCCGGGGATCGGCCTCCTCGATCACCTCGGCGCGGCCCGCGGAACGCGCGCCGGCGATCAGCTGCGCCCGGATCGCCTCGGGCGGCTCGGAGCGCGGGTGGTAGTCGCAGACGATGACGACGTCGGATCCCGCGCCCGCGATGCGGCCCATCTCCTCGCGCTTGGTGGTATCGCGGTCCCCGTCGGCGCCGAAGAGGAAGACGATGCGCCCGGGGGCGACCTCGTCGAGGGCGTCGAGCATGGCCTGGAAGGCGCCGGGGGTGTGCCCGTAGTCGACGAAGAACCGGGGGCCGGAGCCGGGAGCCGACATGAGCTCGAGGCGGCCGGGGATGTAGACGGGGATGCGCCCGCGATCGAGGCCGGCCTCCACGCGGGAGATCGGGATCCCCGCCTCGTGCAGCATGATCAGCGCGAGCGCGGCGTTCTCGGCCATGAAGCGGCCGAACACCGGCACGCTGCCGCGGAAATGCGCCCCGTCCGGCCCCTGCAGCACGAAGGAGACCCCGTCGAGGCTCTGCCCGGTGATCGCCAGGTGCCAATCGGCGTCCTGCCCGTACTCGGTCGCGAGTCGCGTGACCGGGATCCGCGATTCCCGAGCGATCCGCTGCCCGTGGGGCGAGTCGACGACCACGACGCCGCGCTCGGCGTGCTCTGGCGCGAACAGCGCGAGCTTGGCGGCGAAGTAGCTCTCCATGTCGCCGAAGTCGTCGAGGTGGTCCTGGGAGAAGTTGTTGAAGGCGACGACGTCGAAGCGCACCCCGTCGATGCGGTGGTGCTCGACCGCGTGCGCCGAGACCTCGAGCGCCACGCCGTCGACGCCCTTCTCGCGCATGCGGGCGAGCAGACCGTGCAGTTCGGAGGCTTCCGGGCTCGTGAGGTTCGAGACGATCACCTCGTCTCCGATGCGCCGCTCGGCGGTCGAGCTGAGCCCCGTGGTGAATCCCGCGGCGCGCAGCAGCTCGACCAGCAGGTAGACCACGCTGGTCTTGCCGTTCGTGCCGGTGATGCCGAAGGTCTTGGCGGCCAAGCCGGCGGTGCCGTAGACCTCGGCGGCGACCTCGCCCAGCAGCAGACGCGGATGGTGCTCGGAGACCAGGACGGGGATGCCGGCCCCGCGATCCCGCGCGATCCCGGCCCCGGTCTCGTCGGTGAGCATCGCGACCGCGC
>JASGDX010000073.1:0-4548 GCA_047606985.1 Leucobacter sp.
AGGGCGCTGAGCTCCGCGGCACGGGCGCGGCGGGCGGCCCGCCGCCGCCGCGGCTCGCCGACATCGCACGGGCGGGTTTCCAGGAGCTCTCCGAGTCGCGGGATCGCCTGCAGGAGCTCGCCGGGCGCGTCGAAGCGCCGGTCGCGGAGCTGCTGGAGGCCTTCGCGCGCGCCGCGGATCCGGACGCCGCGCTGCTGCGGGTGCGGCACCTCGCCGACCGGCACGAGGAGATACTGCGAGCCTTCGACGTCCGCTCCATGCGCCGCCTCTGCCTGCTCGTCGGGGCCTCTCCGGCGCTCGGCGACTTCTTCACCCGGCGCCCCGATCGGCTCCCCGAGATCCTCGAGGAGGGCGGTCGGATCGTGGCGCCCGAGGAGGCGCGGGAAGCCCTGCTGTCCGCCGTCTCCGAAGGGACGGATGGAGCGCTCGACGGCGGCGCACTGCCGGGAGAGGCGGGCTGGAACGCCCTGCGCGTGCGTTATCGGGAGCTGCTCGCCGAGGTGATGCTGCACGACCTCCGCCGAGGCAGGAAGGGCCGAGCCACCGAGGCTTTCGAAGCGGTCGCCGCGTCGCTCTCAGGACTCGCCGGGGCGGCGGTCGAAGCGTCGCACGCGGTGGCCAGGGCGACGGTCGCAGCCGGATCCTCCGGTCCGCCCGTGAGCCCTGAGCGGCTGGCGGCGCTGCGCTTGTCGGTCGTGGCCATGGGCAAGTGCGGCGCCGAGGAGCTGAACGTCGTCTCCGATGTCGACGTGATGTTCATCGTCGAGAGCGCCGACGAGGAGACGCTGGCGGGGGACGCGCTGATCCGCATCGGCACCAGGGTCGCGAGCGACATCATGCGCGGGATCCACGATCCCGCCTTCGAGCCGCCGCTCTGGCAGCTCGACGCCAACCTGCGCCCCGAGGGGCGCCACGGCGCGCTCGTGCGCACGCTCGGCTCGATGCTCGCCTACTACGATCGCTGGGCGAAGGGGTGGGAGTTCCAGGCGCTGCTGAAGGCGCGGCCGCTCGCGGGCGACCTCGCGCTGGGCGAGGAGTTCGTGCGGCGCACCCGAGAGAAGGTGTGGGCCTCATCGTCGCGCGAAGACTTCGTCGGCTCCGTGCAGCGCATGCGGCAGCGGGTCACCGAGCACATCGCCGACGACGAGCTCGAGGTGCAGCTCAAGCTCGGGCCGGGCGGGCTGCGCGACATCGAGTTCAGCGCGCAGCTGCTGCAGCTCGTGCACGGCCATTACGACGACCGGCTGCACATGCGGGGCACGCTGCCTGCCCTGCGCGCCCTGGTCGAGGGCGGCTACGTGGCGCGCAGCGACGGGGAGCGACTCTCCGAGGATTACCGGCTGCTGCGCGTGCTCGAGCACCGGCTGCAGCTGAGGGAGCTGCGCCGCACGGCGCTCATGCCCGTCGACGACGAGGGGCTCCGCGTGCTGGCGCGGGCGAGCGGACTCGCCGCCACGGGGGCCGAACTGCTCGCGCTCTGGGAGCGCACGAAGCGCGAGGTGCGAGAGCTGCACCTGAAGATCTTCTACGCGCCGCTGCTGAGCGCCGTCGCGGCGCTGCCCGAGGAGGAGCTGGTGCTCGGTAGCGCGCAGGCCCGCGCCCGCCTCACGAGCATCGGGTTCCGCGATCCCGACGGCGCCATGCGGCACCTCGCCGCGCTCACCCGCGGCACCTCGCGGCGCGCGCGGATCCAGCGCAATCTCATGCCGGTGCTGCTGCAGTGGCTCGCGGAGGGCACCGATCCGGACTACGGGCTCCTCGCCTTCAGGCGGGTCAGCGAGGCGAACCACGAGACGCCCTGGTACCTGCGCCTGCTGCGGGACGGCAGCGAAGCCGCCGAGCGGCTCATGCGCGTGCTCTCCTGCTCCCGGTTCGCCGCCGAGCTGCTCGAGTCGATCCCCGACGCCGTGGCCTGGCTCGAGCGCAACGAATCGCTGCAGCCCGTCGGCCTGGAGGCGCTGCTCGAGGAGATGCAGTCCCTCGCCTCGCGCCGGGAGAGCATGGACGCCGCGGCCGCTGCACTGCGCGCGGTGCACCGGCGCGAGGTGCTGCGGCTCGCGATGGGGCGGGTCGTCGGGGTGATCGACGACGAGGCGGTGGCGGCGGGGCTCGACGCGGCGCACACGGCGCTACTCGACGGCCTGCTGATCGCGCTGTTCCACATCGAGCACGCCGCACGCGCCGCCGGATCGGCGCAGAGCGCGCCCGAGGAGCTCGAGCTGTCGCTCATCGGCATGGGCCGCTACGGCGGCCGGGAGCTCGGGTTCGCCTCGGACATCGACCTCGTCGCGGTGTTCCGCGCACCGCCCGAGGTGCCGGCCGACCGCGCTTCGCGGGCAGCCGCCCGTATCGTGTCGGAGCTGCGGCGGCTCGTATCCGATCCGCGGTTCGCCGTCGACCTCGACTTCGATCTGCGGCCGGAGGGCAAGAACGGGCCGATCGTGCGCAGCCTCGAGTCGTATCGCAGCTACTACGAGCGCTGGTCGGTCGCCTGGGAGGCGCAGGCCCTGCTGCGGGCGAGGCACGTCGCCGGGGGCAAGCGGCTCGGGGCCGACTTCATCGCGATGGCCGACCGGATCCGCTACCCGGCGGTGTTCGGCGGGGACCAGGTGCGGGAGGTGCGGCGCATCAAGGCCAGGGTGGAGGCGGAGCGGCTGCCGCAGGGCGCCGATCCCCGGCGGCACCTGAAGCTCGGCCCCGGCGGCATCAGCGACGTGGAATGGCTCGTGCAGCTGCTACAGCTCCGCGAGGGCATGCGGCACCCCGAGCTGCGCACCGTCTCGACGCTGGGGGCGCTGAAGGCCGCGACGGCGCTGGAGCTGCTCGCGCCGGAGGACGCCGGGCATCTCGCCGACTCCTGGCGGTTCGCGAGCCGGGTGCGCTCGGCGCTGATGCTGTGGACCGCGCGCGCCTCCGACACCCTTCCGATCGACTGGGTCGATCTCGAGGGCATCGCCGGGGTGCTCGGACATCCGAGCGGCCGCACCTCGGAGCTCGAGGAGCGCTGGTTCGCGGTGTCGCGGCGCGCCCGAGGCGTCTTCGAACGGGAGTTCTTCGGCTACGCCGACGACACGCGCTTCGCGGTCTATTGAGCTCCCGCTCGACGCGACGGCGCCTCCGGCGCGGTCGTTCACCCGGGCGTCATGAAACGTGCGCGGGATGTTTACGCCGAGGGGGTAGTCGAAACCGTTATCGAAGCGTAATCTAACCGTTATGAAGTACTTGCAGTCATTTCTCGAAGCCCTGCTCGCCGAGGACGGGGCCGAGCTCGAGGACGAATTTGAATCCTGACCACCGGCGCGCACGCAACAGCGACGTTGCCCGATCCAGTAGTACGAGGAAGCCCCCGGTCCGCATGCGGACCGGGGGCTTCCTCGCGACGTCAGCGAGACGACTCACACGCCGTAGTAGAGCTCGAACTCGTAGGGGTGCGGACGCAGCGCCAGGGGAGCGATCTCGGCCTCGCGCTTGAGATCGATCCAGGTCTGCACGAGCTCCTCGGTGAAGACGCCGCCCTCGAGCAGGAACTGATGATCGGCCTCGAGCGCGTCGAGCGCCTCCTCCAGCGAACCCGGCACCTGGGGGATGCCCTTCGCCTCCTCCGGGGGCAGCTCGTAGAGATCCTTGTCGATCGGATCCATCGGCTCGATGCGGTTGCGGATGCCGTCGAGGCCGGCCATCAGCTGGGCCGCGAACGCGAGGTACGGGTTGCCCGAGGCGTCGGGGGCGCGGAACTCGATGCGCTTGGCCTTGGGGCTCGAGCCCGTGAGCGGGATGCGGATCGCGGCCGAGCGGTTGCCCGCCGAGTAGACGAGGTTGACCGGGGCCTCGTAGCCCTTCACCAGACGCCGATAGCTGTTGATGGTGGGGTTGGTGAAGGCGAGCACCGAGGGAGCGTGCTTCAGGATGCCGCCGATGTACCAGCGGGCGATGTCGGAGAGCTGGGCGTAGCCGCCCTCGTCGTAGAACAGCGGCTCGCCGCCCTTCCACAGCGACATGTGGGTGTGCATGCCCGACCCGTTGTCGCCGAAGACCGGCTTCGGCATGAAGGTGGCGGTCTTGCCCCACAGCTCGGCGGTGTTCTTCACGATGTACTTGAACTTCAGCACGTCGTCGGCGGCGTGCACCATCGTGTCGAAGCGGTAGTTGATCTCGGCCTGGCCGGGCGCGCCGACCTCGTGGTGCGAGCGCTCGAGGTGGAGTCCCGCCTCGATGAGGCGCAGGGAGATGTCGTCGCGCAGATCGGCCTGCTTGTCGACGGGGGAGACCGGGAAGTAGCCGCCCTTGGGCGCGGTCTTGTGCGAGAGGTTGCCGCCCTCGTCCTTCCGCGCGGAGTTCCACATGGCCTCTTCGGCGTCGATCTCGTACATCGTGCTCTCGGGCTTCGTCTCGAAGCGCACGGAGTCGAAGATGTAGAACTCGGCCTCGGGGGCGAAGTAGGCGGTATCGGCGATGCCGGTCGACGCGAGGTACTGCTCGGCCTTCTTGGCGACCTGGCGGGGGTCCTTCGAGTAGATCTCGCCCGTGCGCGGGTTGAAGATGTCGAAG